>CAZUKT010000075.1:0-12615 GCA_964620975.1 uncultured Rubrivivax sp.
TCGAACAGAAACGCGGTGTGGCTGTCCAGGCTGTCAATGTCACGCAGGATCTGGCGCGCTTCTTCAAACTGCTCGGCATTGAGCATGCGGCTGCGCATCATGAAACTCAGCGCCCGGCGTGTGTCCATGACGTTGCGGCGAATGCGGCCGTTCAGGTCTTCTTCACGCGCAATGGCCGTGAGCGCCGCGCCTGCGGCCTGGTCGTTGACGTCTTGCGTGAGCACCCGTGCGCTGACGCGCTCCAGGTTGTCGTAGATGCCTTCCAGCGCGTCGGCCGAGTATTCGGCGTCGGCGTCATACAGCTTGAGCAACACGTCCTTGGCGTCTTCAATGAGCGCCGGGATGCGGCGCGCACGCAGCCGAAGCAGCCGGAACACGGGCAGGTCTTCACCGTGGATGGAAAACAGCACCTTGTCGCGCAGGATGAAGGCCACGCGCACATTGCGGGCGGGTTCGGGGTCGGGCCCGTCGCCGGCATCAATGAGAAAGTCAGACCGGATGTGCAGCTCGCCGTTGTCTTCTTCGTAGAAGCGGGCCGACTCTTCCAGGTCGTCGTCCACCGCGTCACTGGGTATGACGAGGCCGAAGCGGGCTTCGATCCAGGCCTTTTCGTCCGTGCTGGGGCTTTCCAGGTCCACCCACACCGGCTGCAGGTTGGCCAGCGCCTGCGGGCTGTCGATCTCTTCTTGAAAAAGCCGGCCATTGACCAGCGTGAAGACGTTGAGCATGCGGGGGTCTCTTTCGGCAGCGGGCCGGGCGCGGGGCCTGCGGCGGCTGCGGGATCACGGCAAACGGGCTAGGGAATGCGGCGGATGGGTTCCGTCTCATCCCGGCTGGCCCGTGGTGGCCCCGGAATGGACGGTCACCGAGGGTGACGCTGGTCCAACATCTGTCTCCGAAAAAGCGACCCGCGATTATGCCTTGCAGCCTGCTGGCAGCGGGCACCTGCGCGCCGTTGCGGGCACGGCCGGGCGTGCCCCTGGCCGTGGGTTCAGGCCGGCAAAGCCGGTGCGGCCGCCGCCGTGTGCAGGGGGAGCCACAGCGTCACACGGGTGCCCTGGCCGGGCACGCTGCTCAGGTCAACTCGCCCCCCTTGCAGTTCGACGATCTCCTTGACGATGCTCATGCCCAGCCCCGTGCCGGGTGTGTTGCCCGATGGGTCGGCCCGATAAAAGCGCTCGAACACGCGCCCCACCTGCTCGGGCGACATGCCGATGCCAGTGTCGGCCACGCTCAGGCCCACGGCGGGCTCACCGCGCAGGGTGCCGCTTTGCGTGCGCACGTGGATCACACCCCCCAGGGGCGAATACTTCACCGCGTTGTTCAGCACATTGATGAGCGCACGGAGTGTCTTTTCGGGGTCCACCCAAAGCAACTGGCTGCCATGTGGCGTGTCCAATTCAAAGTGGTGCAGCCCACCAGCCTCTACCAGCGGGCCCACGGCCTGGGTGATGAGGCTGTCAAGCCGGCAGGTTTCGCGCTTGAGGTCCTTGCCCTGGCGCGCTTCGATGCGTGCCAGGTCAAGCAACTCGTTGACCATGTTGATGAGCAGCGACGCCTGCCGGTGCATGGTTTGCAGCATGTCGCGGCGGCGCGCTTCAGATACCGGGCGATTCAGCAGCAGTTCGGTGAAGCCAAACACGCTGACCATCGGCGTGCGCAGCTCGTGCGCAGCGGTGGTGAGGAATTCGCTCTTCATGCGGTCGACCTCGGTCTCACGCGTGATGTCGCGAAAGAAGAGGATGGTCTCGTCGTGGTCATCCACACGGCTGCGCACCACGCGCGCCAGCACGCGGTGTTCTGGCCTGTCGAGCATCAGCATGTCGGGGCCGTGCGTGCCGCTGACTGAAATGTCCAGCAGTGCCTGCACGGGCAGGTAGCGCTGGCCGGCCTCGCACAGGACACGGAAACGTTGGTCGAAGTCGCCCACGGTGAGTCCGCTGGTTTCGGTGTCCTGGCCCCAACCCGTCATGGCCAGGAAAGCGCGGTTGCAGTGCGCCAGCCGGCCGTCGGCGCCAAAAACCACGAACCCGTCGGGGCTGAGGTCAAACACGGCGTTGAGCCGCGCGCTGCGCTCGGCGATGGCCATGCGTGCACGTTCGCGCTCGGTCACGTCGGTGATGACCCCCACGTAGTGCGGCACGCTGCCGTCGGCTGCCGCCACCGGGGCCACGGCAAGTTCGTTGAAGAAGAGCGTGCCGTCCTTGCGGTAGTTGCGCAACAGCACCTGGGCCGGCTGGCCAGCGCGCACGGCGTCGCGCAGCAACTGCAGGCCGGGCTGGTCCTTGTCGTCGCCTTGCAGCATGCCGCAGTTGTGCCCGATGGTCTCGTGGGGCGCATAGCCCGTGATGCGCTCAAAGGCCGGGTTGGCATAGAACACCGGGTGGCCGGCGAGCCCCATGTCGGCAATGACCACGCCGTTGCTGGTGCATTCCAGCGCGCGGCCGTACAGCTTGAGCATGGCCAGACTCATGCGCTGCTCGGTCACGTCACGCACCACGGCGGCAAAGCGTGCGCCGTCACCGGTGTCGATGCGCGACAACGACACCTCCACCGGGAACTCGGTGCCGTCCTGGCGCCTGGCGTTGGTTTCAAAGCGGGCCACGTGGGTGCCCGTGGCACGCATGAACAGGCCCTGCAGCGTGCGCTGCTCGGCATCTTGCAGGGTCAGGCCCGGCAGCACTTGGGCCACCGGCAGGCCAAGCAGTTCGTCGGGCGGCAGGCCAAACATGCTGGCCACACTGGGGTTGGCCACCGTGATGTGGCAGCCCCCGTCGATACCCAAGATGACATCCGGCACAGCGTCCAGGATGGCCTGCGTGCGGGCCTGCGCCAGGTCCAGCACGTCAAGCTGCGAGCGCAACATGGCGCTGGCGTCGTTGAGCGCGGTGGTCAATTCCTGCAGCTCGGGCGCCTGCGCGCGCTGGGGCAGCCTGGCACCGGCCTGAATGGCCAGCTCACCAGCAAACTGCACCAGCCCCTGCAGAGGTGCCAAGGCACCGCGAATGACGCCATAGCCGGCCAGCAGGGCCACCAGCCCGGTGCCGCCAATGGCCCACAACCCGTGGTCGCGAAAGGCCTGCATGCGCAAGCGCTCGCTGGCTAACTCGGGCAATGCCGTGTCTCCCATGTGCGCCACGGCCACCGCGTAGAGCGCCAGCATGGCTGCCCCCGTGGTCAACGCCAGCAGCACCAGAAACTGGTGGTGCAACCGCATGCAGCGCAGGTGCCGGGCAGCGGCCGCGACGGCGGTGCTCAGGGTCATGTCCACGCTCCGGCCCGCCAGCGCTTGCCGGCAGGTGTTTTGAAAAGGGGTCGTCCGCCGCAACGCAGGTGGTGCCTGCGGCGGCGCGGCTCAGGCGGCTTCCAGCAGTCGATCGATGGTGTCTATCAGCTGCAGCGGGCTGAAGGGCTTGACCAGGTATTCGTCGGCGCCCGCCCGTTGCCCGGCTTCGCGGTCGCGTGCCTGGCCCCGCGCGGTCAGCAAGACGACCTTGATGTGGCGTGTGGCGGGGTCGTTCTTCAAGCGGTGGCAGACCTGCAGGCCGTCCAGTTCGCCAGGCATCATCACGTCCAGCAGCACGATGTCGGGCTGCGTGGCGCGGGCCAGGTTCAGGCCCAAGGCGCCGTCGGCCGCTTCATGGATTTCGTAGGCCTCGAACTCCAGCGTCATGCGAATCAATTTGCGGATGTCGGGTTGGTCTTCAACGATGAGGACACGTTTCATGTCGGTACTCCTGGAAATGCGGTGCGCGTGGTTCGGGTGGGCGTGGCTCAGTTCGAGGCCGGTTTGCCGCTGACAGCGTCTCGGGCGTTTGCGGTTTCGCGGCACACGCGGGCACGCGTCATCAATGCCGCCAGGTCGTGCGCATAGCGCTCGGCCTGCGCAATGTCGAGCTGGCTCTGGTCGTTGCGCGCCGGGGCGCCGGTGGGCAGATCGATGAGGAAGTTGCGCTGGCCGTCTTCTTCTTCACGCAGCTGCCCGCCGTGCCGCGACACGATGCGCTGGCCCAACTTGAAGCCGATCTGCTCCTTGGCCAAAAGCAGCGGGCGCGTGGCGGCGGCGGTCTTTGACTTCTTGCTGGCGGGCAATTCCACGCCGTCGAGGCGGCGGGCTGCAAAAACCGCGCAGTCGCGGAACACCACCATGGCGCGGGCGCCAAGTTGGCGGTGCTCAATGTCCAGCATGCGGCCCCGGCGCGTGCTGCGCACGGCAGCTTCCAGGCATTCCTGGAAGACACGGCCCATCCAGTGCTCGCTGCCGTAAAGGGTGGCCAGCGCACCTGCGTCGGTCTGCGCACGGAAGCGCACCTTCACGCCGCGTTCCAGCGCCAGTGGCTCCACGTGGCCCCAGGCCTGCTGCAGCAAGGGCCACAGCTCAATGCGGTCGTTGGCCATGGGGGCGTTGCTGTCCCACAGTGAAACCAGGTCCACCAGACGGTCCAGCACGCACAGCAGGTGGTCCACGCGGTCGAGCACGGCCTTTTCTTCGTCACCAAATTCGCCCCGGCCTTCGGCCGCCTGCAGCGCTGCGCGCACCTCGCGCAGCGGGTCACGGAGGTCAGCGCGTATGGCCCGCATCAGGTTGTCATGGCCCACGCCTTCGCCGAGCACGCTGGCCTGGGTGATGGGGACAAAGGCGTCGTCGCGGGCCAGGTCCTGAGTAACACCGTACTTCAGCTCCGGCGGCGCGTCACCGTCTTGCAATGGCGAACCCAGGGCATGCAGCACGCGCGCCGACTGCGCAACCACCACACGCTCTACGTCGCGCAGCAGCTTAGGCTTTGAAAGCCTGCGCCCGGTGGCCGACCCGGTGCGCGTCTGGCCGACACTGTTGGCACAACGGACCTGGCCATCACGCGCCACCCGGAGCAGCCTGGGCTTCAGGTGTTCAAGCAGTTCGGCCAGGGATGCGTGCACGTCGTTTTTCCTCGAGACGCAGTATTCGTTTTTATCATTTTTATCACAAGAGAACTATTCACGATTTGCGAGATGTCTCTGCGCCTGCAGCCCGCGCACTTGGGCTCGGCCGGGCTTTGGGCTGCAAGTGGCGAGCCCCCCGCCTGGCCCGGTGGCCACGAGGGCTAGTTGCCCGTCTGGGTGTCGTTGAAGCCCCGTGCGGGCAGGACGACGTGGAAGATGGCGCCGCCGCGGGGGTTGTTGGTGGCGCTGATTTCGCCGCCGTGCGCTTGCAGGATCTTGCGACAGATGGCCAGGCCCAAGCCGGTGCCGCCCGCCCCGTCCTTGGTCTTGCTGGACTGCACAAAGGCCTCGAAGATCTTTTCCAGTTCGGCTGGCGGAATGCCCGGCCCGCAGTCGGCCACGGTGATGTGAATGCAGTGGTCTTCGCCAATGTGGCCGGCGATGCTGATCGCCTCGCCTTCGGGCGAAAAGCGTATCGCGTTGGCCAGCACGTTGCGCACCACTTGCTGGAAGCGCGTGGGGTCCACCTTGGCCACCAGCGCGCCGTCGCTCAGGTCCAGGTCCACGCTCAACCGCTTTGCAGACAGCAACTGCTTGAGCTCGCCCACCACGTCGCGCACCAGCGAGCGCACGTCCGTGCGCTCAAGATGGAAGGTGCCCACGGTGCTTTCTATCTTGGACACGTCCAGCAAGTCGTTCACCAGCGCCAGCATGCGCTGGCCCGCAGCGTGGATGTCGCCAAACATCGAGCCGAGCTTGACGGCCGTGCCACTGCGCGCCTGGCCCAGTTCAGAGAAGCCGATGATCGACTGCAGCGGCGTTCGCAGTTCATGGCTGATGTTGGCCACAAATTCGCTTTTGGCCCGTGACGCCTCTTCCGCAGCGTCACGCGCCTCGCGCGTGGCGCGCTCGGCGACACGGAATTCACTCACGTCCATGTAGGCCACCAAGATGCCCGCCGGCTGGCCGCCTTCACCGGGCACGGTGGCCTTGGTGATGGCCAGGTCGCGGCGCGATCCGTCGGGGAGTGCCATGGTGGACTCGTAGCGCACCAGGCCCCCGTTGCGCAGCAACTCGGCGTCTTGGGCGGCGTGCAGCTTGGCTTCTTCGGGCGGCAGAAAGTCGCTGGCCTTGCGGCCCAGGCAGGCGTGGCGCGGCATGTTCCTGAATTCCTCAAAGGCACGGTTGACCGACACATAGCGGCCTTCGGTGTCCAGGGTCGCCAAAGGCAGCGGCATCGTCTCCAGCAGCAGCTCGGTGAAGGCCAGTTGTGTGGCAAGCCGTTCTTGCACAGCGTGCGCTTCGGTCACGTCCACCGCGCTGCCGGCAAAGCCCACGATCTGGCCGCTGGCGCGCAGCGGTGCCACAGCCGCGTCATAGTGGCGCAGTTCATGGGCACGGCCGATCATGAGCTTTGCGGTGCGCACGCCGTCGGGCCCGTCGGCGGCAAACAGCGCGCTGGCTGCGGCGCGCGACTCGTCACACACCAGGTCGGCCAAGGGGTGGCCCAGGGCCTGCGCTTCCGGGTAGCCGCTGGCCGCTTGCCAGCGTGTGTTGACAAAACTCAGCCGGCCTTGCGCGTCGGTACGGAACAGCAGCTCCTGCACGCTCTTGAAGATGACGCTCAGTTCGCGTTCGCGCAGGGCCACCTTGGCCTGCGCTTCGTCGCGCTGGCTGCGCGCCAGGTCGTTTGCACGCAGGCTGCGCACGGCCGTGGCGGTCATCAGGCCCAGTACCAAAGCCACCACCGCCACGCACAGGCCCAACCAGCGCATGTCACGCCGCCACGCGGCCAGGCTGTTTTCGACCGTGCGCTCCACGATGGCCACCAGGGGCCGTGTGCGCGATGCCCGAAAGGCCACGATGCGCTCGCCTTCACCCGCACCCTGGCCCAGGTAACTGCCAAATTCGGTGGCCGGCAGGTACTGGCCAAACACCGGCATCGCAGGCAGGCGCTGGCCGGGCACGGCGTTGGCACCCGCGGTGGCCGCCAGCACCTGGCCGTCCAGGTTGGTGAGCACGGCCGCACGCGCGCCGTCACTGAGCACCTGTTGCTGGTAATTGGCGATGGTGTCGGGGTTGATCAAGGCCACCAGCAGCCGGCCCTCGCCGCTGCGCGTAACGGCCAGGCGCAGCATGGGCACAAAGCCCACGCCCGTCGCCACGGCCTCTTTGGGCCCGCCCAACGCCAATGCGGCCAGGCCGCGGCCCGGCACGAAACCACCCACGGTGTCGCGGTGCTCCGCAGGCAATGCCGCAAGGCGCGCCACATCGAGCGCCAGGCCATGCTCCGCAGCCACGGTGCTGGCCAGCACACGGCCCCGCACGTCCAGCACAGCCAGGCTGCGCAGCGCCTGCACGCCCACCATGGCCTGCGTCAACGCATCGCCCAGCAGGCGCTCGCCATCAGGGCCGCTGCGGGCCACCACGTCGCCCAGCGCGCCCAGCGCCAGGGAGACGGTTTCGACGCTGCGCGTGGCGTGGTCTTCAAGCACCCGAGCCAACAACTCCGAGCGCTGCTGCTCGGCGTGCAGGTGCTCCGCGCGTTCATACAGCGCAAAGGTGGCAAACAGCAGCAGCACCAGCGCCACCAGCGCAGCGCCCGCCACCGCCACCGTGCGCGGGCGCACTGAAGCGCGTGACACGGCGCCAGCGCCGGGGCGCCGGCCGAGGGCCGCTGCCATCGTCAATGCACCACGATGGCACCCAGGCCGTGGCGGCGGGCGGCGGTGTCCAGCCTGCCGTCGCGCTGGATGCGCTGCACAAACTGGTCCACGGCAGCCAGCCATTCGTCGTCACCGGGCTTCACGGCATAGCCGTAGGGCAACACGTGGAAGGGCTTGGGTGGCGACACCAGCATGGCCCAGTCGGCGTTGTCCAGCAGGCGGCGGCTGTAGGGGTAGTCGGTCATGAACACGTCCACGCGGCCGGCTTCCAGTTCGCGCTCTCGTGTGGCTGGCGGCTTGATGCTCACCATCTTGGCGTTCTTCAGCGCCGCGCTCATCACGGGCTCCATGAAGGTGCCCGCCTGCACCGCCACCAACACACCGGCTTGGTCGATGTCGGCCCACTGGCGCACGGCGCGGTTGCTCTTGGTGGTGACGGCGTAAATGTCGCTTTGCAAGTAGGGCCGCGTGAAGCGAAGGTGCTCCTTGCGCTGCGGCAGCATGCCCACCGCAAACATGGCCACGTCGCAGCGGTTGGCCTTGAGGTCGTCAACCAACGTCACAAAGGACGAGTCCACGTGCTGCAGTTTCACGCCCATGTCACGCGCCAGTTCGGCCGACAAGTCGATGTCGATGCCCACGAGCTGCTGCGTGCGCGGGCTGCGGAAGGTGACGCCGTAATAGTCGGGCCAGATGCACACACGCAGTTGGCCTGCTTGTTTGACACGGTCTTGCACCGGGCCGGCGTGCGCCACGGTGGCCGGCGCCAGCAAGGCCACCAGCGTCGCCAGCGACGCCAGCTTCACCAAGGCGCCCAGCGCCGAGCGTGCGGCTTGGGTAAGGGCAAGGGCCATCAAGCGTGCCTGGGCAACAGAGCTAGATTTCATGACTGAAAGTCACCCTTGACGAGGGCACCAAAGCTCGGGTTGTGCTGGTTGATGCGGTCGCGCAGTGCCACCATGCGCGGCGCGGCGGCGACGAAAGCGTCCACCAGGCGCGGGTCAAAAGCCTTGCCACGCTCGGCCGTGAGCATTTCAAGGGCGCGCTCGTCAGAAAAGGCAGCGCGGTAGCAGCGGTCCATGGTGACGGCGTCAAAGAAATCGGCAATGGCGGCAATGCGCCCCGTCAGCGGGATGTCTTCGCCCTTCAGGCCCTTGGGGTAGCCGCCGCCGTCCCACCTTTCATGGTGTGACAGCGCCACCTCGGCGGCCATGGCAAACAGCGGCACATGCGACGCGCCCAGGATGTGCGCACCCATTTCGGGGTGGCGGTTCATTTCCATGCGCTCGTCGACATTGAACGGGCCGGGCTTCTTGAGCACGCGATCAGAGATGCCGATCTTGCCCACGTCGTGCATGGGTGCGGTCATGCGCAGCATGGTGGCCTGCTCGGTGGGCATGCCCGCTTCCAGCGCCAATTGTTCGGCCAGGAAGCCCATGCGCACGATGTGCGCGCCGGTATCGTCGTCACGGTATTCGGCCGCCAGCGCCAGGCGGAAGAGCGCTTCGTGGTGCGCCCGGGTGACTTCTTCCAGCGCGGCCTTGTGCTTGCGGTAGACGTCCCGCAGGTCGGTGACCATCCTCTGCATCTGGGCAAACGACTGGGGATCGAAGGCCATGGTCTCCAGCGGCACGTCGTTGTAGACGGGCGAGGGCGCCACCGCAGCCAGCGGCACCGGGGGTGTCAACTGGGCTGCCGGCGGGGCTGGGGAAAGCACAGGTGGTGAGTTCATGCTGAAATTATCATTTAAATTACTTTTCCGACCATTCCGAGGTGATCGAGAATTCGTCAGAATTGCGCATTTCCTCAACACCCACCCGTGACCGACAACTTCACCACCCGAGAAGTCGCCAAACTGCTGGGCATGGCAGTGCGCTCGGTCCAGCTCATGGTGGACCGGGGCGAGCTTGACGCCTGGAAAACGCCGGGCGGCCACCGCCGCATCGCCCGCGATTCGGTCGACCGCTGGCGTGCCGCACGCGGTGCGGGCCCGGCGCCGCGCGCTATTGGCGGCGCTACCGGCGGCGCTGGCCGGTCCGCTGCCACTGCGGCGCCAAGCGCCGGCCGGGTGCTGCTGATTGAGGACTCGCGGCACTTCCAGAACCTGGTGGGCCTGCTGCTCAAGCAGTTCTTCCCCGGCGTGGAACTGCACACCGCAGACGACGGCATTGCCGGCCTGGCAATGGCCGGGCAATTGCAGCCCGATGTGCTGCTGGTGGACCTGCTGCTGCCGGGCATAGACGGCGCCACGCTGATCACCGGCCTGCGGTCGCACCCGCAGTTTTCCGCCATGAGGCTGATCGTGGTGACTTCGCTGGACGCCGAGCAACGGGTGCCCTACGCCTTTGCGCTGGGCGGCGTGCCTGTGGTGCACAAACCGCAGTTGGTGGCCGAATTGCCGCCGTTGTTGGCGCGCTGTTTGCACGAACTGGGCCGGAGCCCGGCCCCATGAACGCGCCTGGTCTTTGCTGCCCAGGGCTCGTGCCCCAGCGCACGGGGTGCAGGGCCGTGCGTTGAGCTTGCCGCGCCTGCTGCTGGTGGAAGACGACGCGTCCATCCGGCGCTTCGTGACGATGGCACTGGAAGACTGCGAATTGGAAACGGTGCAGGCAGACAGCCTGAAAAACGCCATCCAGGCCCTGCGCAGCGGGCCGTTTGCGTTGGTGCTGTGTGACCTGATGCTGCCCGACGGCAGTGGCCTTGAACTGCTGCGCGCCCTGGCCGGCGCCGACAGCCCCAGCCCTGACGCATGGCGCGTGGCCTTCAGCGCCGGCGTGTCGGGCGGCACACGCCAGCAACTGCTGGCCCTGGGCGTGCACGAAGTGCTGGCCAAGCCCACATCGCTGGCGGCGCTGCTGAGCTGTGTGCAGACCGGTCTTGCCGCCGCGCAAGCCAAGGCGGCATCCGGGGCTGCGCAGTGGGCACCCAGCGCAGCGCAAGGGGGCCCTCAAGGCGGCCCGCACTCTGACCTGGACGACGCCGTGGTGCGCTACTTTGGTGGCCACAGGGGCCTGTACGACGCGTATGCCGCGCAATGCCATGTGCAGTTTGGCCATGACGCCACGCTCGCTGATGCGGCTGCCGCAAGCCAGGACATGCCGGCACTGCGCCGGCTGGCGCACAGCCTGAAAACCGTGCTGCTGACGCTGGGCCACAGCGACGACGCCGCGCTGGCGCTGGCCGCCGAGCAGGCGGCAGAAGCCGGGCAACGAACCCTGGCGTGGGCGCATTGGGACCGGTTGCGAGCGCGGCTGCGCCTGCTGGCTGCGGCGGCCCCGGGCCACGCTGGCTCGCCCACAAAGCCATGAAGAAAATCCTCGTTGCGGCGGCGGGCCTGCTTGCGTTGCTGCTGGTGGTGTTGCTGCTGGCCACCACCGCCGCCTTGCAGACCGAGCCCAGCGTCACCGCACGTGGCGAAGTCGTGCACGAAGACATTGCACGCGCCATGGCGCTGCTGCGCCAGCACGACCCCCGCCGCGCTGCCCCGGGCCGCGTGCGCTCGGCGCTGCTGCTGGACCGCGATCTGGAGGTGCTGCTGGGCCACGCCTCGCAGCGCTGGCTGCGGGCCAGCAGCCGCGTCGAGCTGGCGCGTGGCACAGCCACGCTGCACCTGAGCCTGCACCTGCCTGCCAACCCCTTTGGCCGCTGGCTCAATGTGGAGCTGCAGCTGCAAGAAACCGGCGGCCTGCCCACCATCGCCGCAGCGCATCTGGGCCGGCTGCCGCTGCCAGCGTGGCTGGCCGAACGTGCCGCCCTGGCTGCTGCGCGCCAGGCGGGGCTGCAGGCCGAGTTGCAACTGGCCGCCCAGGTGGTGCGCCAGGTGAGGTTCATGCCGGGCCAGCTGAACGTGGTCTATGCCTGGCAAGGCGACAGCCCGGCACGTGTCATGGCCGCGCTGCTGCCCGCAGCCGACCTGGCCCGGCTGCGCGCCTACACCGAACGCCTGGCGCTGCTGAGCGACGCGCAAAAGCCCGCCTGGGACGCGCCGTTGGCAGCCCTCATGGGCCCCATGTTCGAGCTGGCCCGCACACGCACGGCGGCCGGTGGCGACGCCGCTGCCGAAAACCGCGCCGCGTTGGCGGTGCTGACGCTGTTTGTCAACGGCATGGGTGTCGACGGCGTGGTGCCTGCCGCCAAGGCCTGGCCCAAGCCGCGCCGCCTGCGGCTGCTGCTGGCCGGCCGCAATGATTTCCCGCAGCACTTTCTGGTCTCGGCCACGCTGGCCGCCGAAGGCACGGGCCCGCTGTCGCAAGCCATCGGCCTGTACAAGGAAGTGACCGACTCACGCGGCGGCAGCGGATTCAGCTTTACCGACATGGCGGCCAACCGCGCCGGTACACGGTTTGGTGAACTGGCGGTGCAAGACCCGCTGCGGCTGCAGTCGGCCCTGGCGCGTGGTGTGCAGGACAGCGACCTGGTGCCCAATGTCAGCGACCTGCCCGAATTCATGCCCGAGCCCGAGTTTGTGCGCCGCTTCGGCGGCGTGGGCTCACCGCGCTACGACGCCCTGCTGTCCGACATCGACAAGCGCATTCAGACCTTGCCACTGCTGCGCTGAAACACGCGCTGCCACGCGGCGCGTCAGGCGCCCGGCGCGCCGTTGGGCCCAGTGTCGGCTGGTACCGCACCGCGCCCACCGGGGCCGGCGCCGGCGGTCATGTCAAAGCGGAACAACCGGCATTCAATGGGCCCGTTCCACAGCGGCACGCGGCGGCTTTCTTTCAGCCGCATCTGGCCCGGCAGCTTCATGTCGGGTGTCAGCAGCCAGGCCGTCCAGCCGCTGTAGTGGCGCTTCCACTGCGTGGCCAGGGCGCCGAAGAATTCGGCCGAGGTGCCGCCGCCTTCAAAACCTTCGCGCGCTGTGGTGCTGCCCTGGCCCTTGGGCGCAATGCGTTCACCGTAGGGCGGGTTCATGATGAGCGTGCCGGTGGGTGAGGGCGGCGGGCGCTGCAGGGCGTCCATGGTCTTGAACTCGATCGCCTGGCGCACGCCGGCACGTTCGGCGTTGCGGGTGGCGAAGTCGGTC
>CAZUKT010000076.1:0-12410 GCA_964620975.1 uncultured Rubrivivax sp.
ACCACGCTGCGCATCGCCGCGGCACTGATCGAGGCCGACGCAGGCAGCGTGCACGTCGACGGCATCGATGTCGCCACGCGCCCGACCGCAGCGCTGGCGCGCATGGGCGTGCTCAGCGACGCGCGCGGCCTGTACCCGCGCCTGACTGCGCGCGAGAACATCGTCTACTACGGCCGCCTGCATGGCATGGCGCCAGCGGCCGCCGCTGCACGGGCCGACGCGCTGGCGCAGATGCTGGACATGCAGCCGCTGCTGGACCGCCGCACCGACGGCTTCAGCCAGGGCGAGCGCATGAAGACGGCGCTGGCCCGTGCGCTGGTGCACGACCCCGCCAACATCGTGCTGGACGAGCCCACCAACGGCCTGGACGTGCTGGCCACACGTGCGCTGCGCGACACGCTGCGCCGGCTGCGTGACGAGCAGGGCAAGTGCATCGTGTTTTCAAGCCACATCATGCAAGAGGTGGAGCGGCTGTGTGACCAGGTGGTGGTGGTGTCGCACGGCCGCACCGTGGCCAGCGGCACGGTGGCCGAGCTGTCGGCCATCTGCGGCGAAAGTGACTTTGAGGAGACCTTCGTGAAGCTGGCCTTCAGCCCGGATGAGCGCCACGCGGCCGCCACCACACCAGCCGCCGCCGGAGCCCGCGCATGATGGCCGCCGCCTGGATCGTCTACGTCAAGGAACTCACCGACGCGCTGCGCGACAGGCGCACGCTGCTCATGGTGTTGCTCAGCTCGGTGGCCATCGGGCCGCTGGTGCTGGTGCTGGTGTCCACCCTGGTGGCCGGCATTGAAAAGCGTGCAGAAGCGCGTGTGGTGGTGGTGCAAGGCATGGCGCACGCCCCCAGTTTGCGCAACTACCTGGAGCGGCAGACCTACACCGTGCAAGAGGCACCGGCCGACTACGAGCAGCAGCTCAAGGACAGCAAGCTCGGCGACCCGGTGCTGGTGGTGCCCAAGGACTTTGAAGCCAACCTGGCGCGGGGTGTGGCGCCCGAGGTGGAACTGGTGTCCAGCGCGGCCAACCAGCGCGCACAGGTGGGCACCGGCGGCGTCATGCGCCTGCTGCGGGGCTTCAACCAGGAGCAGGCCACATTGCGCCTGGCGGTGCGCGGCGTGTCGCCAGCCGCGCTGGAGGCCATGCGCATTGAAGAGCGGGACCTGGCCGACCCGGGCACGCGGGCTGCGCAGCTGTCCACCATGGTGCCGTTTTTTGTGTTGATGGCGGTGCTGTATGGCGCGCTGAACGCGGCGCTGGACAGCACGGCGGGTGAGCGCGAGCGGGGTTCACTGGAGCCGCTGCTGATGAACCCCTGCTCGCGTTTGGCTCTGGTGCTGGGCAAGTGGGGCGCGGTGGCCAGCGTGGGCATGCTGATTGCGGTGCTGTCGTGCCTGAGCTTCCTGCCGGGGCAGTGGTTGCTCAAGAGCGAAGCGTTGGCGGCCATGTTCCGTTTTGGCATCGCCGAGGCCCTGTCCTTCATCGGCCTGCTGTTGCCACTGGCCGGTGCCCTGGCGGCGCTGCTGATGGCCATTGCCATACGCTGCAAGAGCTTCAAGGAAGCGCAGGCCAACGCCACCGTGGTGGTGCTGGCGGTGTCCATGCTGCCGCTGATGAGCCTGCTCAACCAGGAAGGCACCGCACCCTGGCACCTGTGGGTGCCGGCGTTGGCGCAGACCACGCTGATGGGCCGCGTGCTGCGTGGCGAGGCCCTGCCCTTGGCCGACGTGCTGGTGCCCGTTCTCGTGAGCGCGGCGGTGGTGGCGCTGGCGCTGGCCTTTGTGGCGCGCACTTTGCGCAGTGCGGCGCTGAAGTAAGCAGTTGCTTGCGCGCTGGCCGCAGCGCTGCTTGCGTGGCCAGCCCTGCGGCAACTAGTTGATGCGGGACTTCAGCGCACGCTGAACCTCTTGCTGCCAAGGCAGCGAGCGCACCAGTTCGTTGAGAAAACACGCCGATTGGTGTGCGGTGAGCACTTCGCCTTCGGTGCCCACCAGGCACAAATTGGTGACCACGGCCAAGGGGTCGGCCATGGCCACGACACCGCAGGAAATCTGCACCCAGTCCCAGGCCATGCCGACCTGTCCGGCAGCGGCGGAGGCCGCCCAAAAGGTTTGGCCTGCAGCCGGGCCGGGGGTTTCGCCATACAGCGTGACCCTCGTGCTCAGGTGCTCAAAGGGAGCAGGAGTGGGTTCCATGGCCTGCCACAATAGCGGGGGCCAGGCACGCAGAGACCACGGAGTGGCAAGCGGTTGGACGGGGGGCCGGGAGGTTGTTGCTGTGTTCCGCATGCCGCTATCTTTCGGCATGTGGGCCTCGGAGGAAAGCTGTAAACCCTGTCAGGGCACCCGCCTTGGCTGAACTTCTGGTCTGGCGAGGAGAGTAATGCTCCCTGGTGGCTACACGTCGGTGTTGCAAAGCAAGGACCGCAGCGAGTTTCGCGAGGAAATCGTGCGCTTCACGCAACGCCTGGGGTTTGAAACCGTCTCGGCCATCACGGTCATCGACCGTGGCATGGGCAAGAGCGATTTCATTCACGTCGACAACACGCCCTCCGACTACGTTGAACCCTACAGCGACCCGGGCAAGTCTCGCCGTGATCCGGTCATGCAACAC
Organism: uncultured Rubrivivax sp.; assembly: GCA_964620975.1. Taxonomy (GTDB): domain Bacteria; phylum Pseudomonadota; class Gammaproteobacteria; order Burkholderiales; family Burkholderiaceae_C; genus Rubrivivax. The sequence continues at coordinate 2,611 of CAZUKT010000076.1, forward strand.
TGCAAGCGCCAGAGCGTGCCCATCATCTGGGACCGCCAGACCTATGTGAACCACGGTGCCGTGGATCTGTGGGAACAGCAGGCCGACTTCGGCTATTGCACGGGCATTGCCATGGCGCTGCACTTGCCCGAAGGCAAGCATTTTTTGTTGGGCGTAGACCGCGACCAACCCCTGCCCCAAGACCCGGATGAATTGCAGCGTGTGGTGGCCGACCTGCAGCTCTTTGCCGTGCTGGCACAGGACGCGGCGGTGCGTTTGCTGGTTCCCAAGGACGAACAACCCGACCGCCCCGCACTGACGCCGCGCGAGCTGGAAGTCTTGCGCTGGACCATGGAAGGCAAGACGGCCTGGGAGGTGGGCGCCGTGCTGGGCATCAGCGAGCGCACCGCGGTGTTGCATGTGAGCAATGCGATGCACAAGCTGGGCTGCGTCAACAAGCACCAGGCCGTGCTCAAGGCGCTGCGGCTGGGACTCATCCAGTAACGCCTGTGTGGTGCGGGTTGCCCACTACCTGTAAGACCTAACAGTTCTCGGCTTGTCGTGCGCCTGCTCCAATGGACTCATCGTGTGATTTCGCACGGTGCCTCTGGTGGAGATTTGTCATGCAGCGCACTTCAAAAGCCCTTTCTCAGCAGACCGCTGCCAAGTTGCCGGTGCCGTCCCAGCCCAAACCGCTGGACGCCCGTGAGCTGGCCCAGGTATCGGGCGGGCTGCCCCGTGGCGGTGGTTGGGCGGCCTGTGCCCCGGTGCCCACCTTGCTGCCACGCGGCGGCGGCTGGTGATTCAGCGCTGGGCGGCAGCCTGCCACCGGGCCGCAGCGCCGGGCTGATTGCAGCGCCGCTTGGCGGCCTTGATGCGCCCGGCTGTGTTTGATTCGTGATCGAAAACCGCCCGCTGTTCCGGCCCGAGGCCGTGCAGGCGCAAAGCCAGCAATGGCTGGGCGGGGTGCAACTCGTGCGGCCCTTGTCGCTGAGCTGGGTGACCGCCGGTGTGGTGCTGGTGGCGGTGGCGGTGGGCAGTTTTCTAAGCCTCGCGCCCTACACGCGCAAGGCGGCTGCCAACGGCGTGCTGGCGCCCGACACTGGCCTCATCCGACTGGTGCCTTCGGCGGCCGGCACCGTGCTGGAGCGTCGCGTGTCGGAAGGCCAGGCCGTGTTGGCCGGCGACGTCATGTTTGTGCTGGCGCTGGAGCGCCCCCTGTTGGCCGGTGGCGCCCAAGCCCAGGTGCGCCGCAGCCTGGACGACCGGCGCCGCAGTCTCACAGAGGCGGCACGCAGCCAGCAGACGCTGGCGCGCACGCAACAGGCCGCGCTTGCCAGCCGAGTGGCTGCGCTGGATGCCGAACTGGCGCAGCTGGACATTGAGAGCGGCATGCAAAAGCAACGCCTGGTGCTGGCCGAGCAGGCGCTGGCGCGGCTGGACTCGTTGATGGCACAGCAGTTCGTGGCGGCGGCCCAGGTGCAGGCCAAGGCCGAAGAGGTGCTGGCCCTGCGCGCCGCCGCCCAGGGCTTGGTGCGCCAGCGCGCCGCACTGCAGCGCGAGCAAGCCGAACTGCAAGGCGAACAACGCACCCTGCCCCTGCTGGCCAGCGGCACTGCCGGCACGCTGGAGCGTGACCTGTCGCAACTGGAGCGCGAAGCCGCCGAGCAAGACGCCGAGCAGCGCCTGGTGGTGCGCGCACCGCGCGCCGGCACGGTAAGCACGCTGCTGGCCGAGCCAGGCCAGAGCGTGTCGCCAGCGTCGGCCCTGGCCACCCTGGTGCCACAAGGCGCCAAACTGCAAGCCGAGCTGTACGCACCGTCCAGCGCGGTGGGCTTTGTGCGCCCGGGGCAGCCCGTGCGGCTGCGCTTTGAGGCTTTTGCCTACCAAAAATACGGGCACCAGCCGGGCCATGTGCTGCAGGTGTCGCGCACGCCCCTGGCGGCCAACGAGATGGCCGCGCTGGCGCTGCCGGCAACGGCGGCCGGGGGTGAACCGATGTTTCGCATTACCGTGGCGCTGGACGATGGGCCGGCGGCCTTGCCTTTGTCAGCCGGCATGCGGCTGCAGGCCGACGTGCTGCTGGAGCGCCGCCGCCTGGTGGAGTGGTTGTTTGAGCCCTTGTTGGGCCTGCAGGGGCGTTTGTGAACGGCACGGCCGGCGGCTTGCAGTTGGGTCTGCGCGGTGCACGTGTGCCGCTGATCCTGCAGACGGAAGCGGCAGAGTGTGGCCTGGCCTGCCTGGCCATGGTGGCCGGCGCGCACGGGCTGGACACCGACCTGCCCACGCTGCGGCAACGGTTTTCAGTGTCACTGAAGGGCGCCACGCTGGTGGACCTGGTGCGCATCGCCGACGCGCTGAAGTTGCAGTCGCGTGCGGTGCGGGCGGAGCTGGACGAACTGCCGCAGCTGCCCACGCCCTGCATCCTGCACTGGGACATGAACCACTTTGTGGTGCTGGTGCGGCAACGCGGACAGCAGGTGTTGATCCACGATCCGGCTTGCGGCGTGCGGCGATTGAGCCTGGACGAGTTCTCGCGCCACTTCACCGGTGTTGCGCTTGAGCTGCAACCGGCGCCGGGGTTTGTGGCTGCCACAGAGCGTCGCCACGTGAGTGTGCGCCAACTCATGGGGCCGGTAACCGGGCTGCGGCGCTCGCTGGGGCAGATCTTGCTGCTGACGCTGGTGCTGGAAGCCTTTGTGCTGCTGAGCCCATTTTTTATGCAGTGGGTCGTGGACGGTGTGCTGGTCAGCGGTGACCGCGATCTTCTGGTGACGCTGGGCATAGGCTTTGCGCTGTTGGTGCTGATCCAGTCGGCCACGGCGGCGGCACGTGCCTGGGCGGTGCTGGTGCTGTCGGCCACACTGAACCTGCAGTGGCTGGTAAACGTGTTTGCCCACTTGCTGCGGCTGCCGGTGGACTGGTTTGAAAAGCGGCACCCCGGCGACGTGTGGTCGCGTTTTGGCTCGGTGCAGCAAATCCAGCGCACGCTGACCACCAGCTTCATTGAAGCCGTGCTTGACGGCACCCTGGTGCTGCTGACACTGGTCATGATGGCGCTGTACAGCGTGACGCTCAGTGCAGTGGCGCTGGCGGCCGTGGTGGTGTACGGGCTCATCCGCGGCGTGTTTTTCCGCCCGCTGCGCGAGGCCAGCGAAGAAGCGCTGGTGTTTGAAGCCCGCCAGTCCAGCCACTTTCTGGAGTCGTTGCGGGGTGTGCTGGCCATCAAGCTCTTCAACGCGCAGGCCGACCGGCAGTCGCGGTTTTCCAGCCTGGTGGTGGACACCATGAACGCGCAGATCAGCATCCGCAAGCTGGAGCTGTGGGCCGCGGTGGCGCACCGGCTGCTGTTCGGCCTGGAGCGGGTGGCTGTGATCTGGGTCGGGGCCTGGCTGGTGCTGGACAACCGCCTGACCGTGGGCATGCTGTTTGCGTTTTTTGCCTACAAGGAAACCTTTGCCAACCGCGTGAGTGCGCTCATCGACAAGGCCGTGGAACTGAAGATGCTGCGCCTGCAGGGAGAACGTCTGGCCGACATCGTGCTCACGCCGCCCGAGGCCGACACGGCGATGCCGCCGCGTGATCTGACTGCGGGCATCGAACTGCGCAACGTGAGCTTTGCCTATGCCGACGGCGAGCGCGAGGTGCTGCGCAACGTGAGCATGAAGGTGGAGCCTGGCGAGTCGGTGGCCATCGTCGGGCCCTCGGGGTGCGGCAAGTCCACCCTGCTCAAGCTGATGCTGGGCATCGTCGTGCCCACGCAGGGTGAGGTGCTTGTGGGCGGGCAGCCGCTGGCACGGGTGGGCCTGCGCGCCTGGCGCGAGCAGGTGGGTGTGGTGATGCAGGACGAGTCACTCTTCTCGGGATCGGTGGCCGACAACATCAGCTTCTTTGCCCATGCGCCCGACGCGGCGTGGCTGGCGCAATGCGCCCAGGTGGCGTCGGTGCACGACGACATCGAGGCCATGCCCATGGGCTACCACACGCTCATCGGGGACATGGGCGCAGCGCTGTCGGGTGGGCAAAAGCAGCGCATCCTGCTGGCGCGCGCGCTGTACAAGCGCCCGCTTGTGCTGCTGCTGGACGAAGCCACCAGCGCGCTGGACGTGGAACGTGAACGTGTGGTGAACCAAGCCGTGCGGCACCTGGCGCTGACACGTGTGATCGTGGCGCACCGGCCCGAGACCATTGCCTCGGCCGGCCGTGTGATTGCCCTGCACGAAGGCCGCGTGGCGCAAGACCTGCGAAGTGTGGCCAGTGGTGCGCCCATGCAGTAAGCAACAGGCCCGCCGCTTGGCGGGCCGTGCAACCGGCAGACCCAGGCTTACTTGGCCTTCATCGGGCACGAGCTGAAGCCCAACACCGTGTACAGCGGGCAAAAGCCCATGGCTGCCGTGAGCAGGGGCACCACGCCTATCCAACCCCACATGCCGATGGTGCCGGTGAGCGTGAGCGCGATCAGCGCCAGGCCGATGACGATGCGGATGATGCGGTCGAAGCCGCCGACGTTGCTCTTCATGAAAGTTCTCCTGCTGTGGGGTGCGTCGGGCTGCGCTTGGATGTGAATGGACTCAGGTGCTCCGATGCAGGCAGTGTGCGCGTGCGCCCCGCCGCCGTCGGTGACCTGGGTTACACGGCGTGGGGTGTTCTTCAGCCACCGGTGGGTGTGTGCATGACACCGCGCGCCAGGGCACGCAGCGCGGCACTGTCGAGCACGTCGATGCGCTCGCGGCCCAGTCGCACCCAGCCGGCGCGCTCAAAGCGGCTGAGCAGGCGCGACACGATTTCGCGCACCGTGCCCAGTTCGTCGGCCAGCGCCTGGTGCGTGCAGCGCAGCACCGCACCGTGGCCCAGCAGCGTGTGCGCCAGGCGCTGGTCCAGGCGCTGAAAGGCCACCGCCTCGGCCAGTGCCATCAGGTCGGCCAGCCGGTCGGCAAAGATGCCGAACACATAGCGGCGAAAAGGCTCGTGCTGTGTCCAGCGTGCAAAGCCGGCCGGGCTGAGCAACACCAGCTCGGTGGCTTCATAGGCCTGCCCGTGGGCCGCCAGCGGCACCTGGCCGAAGAGGCAGGACGTGGACACGACACACAGCTCCCCCGGCGTGACGCGGTACAGCTCCAGCGTGCGCCCACCCGGAGAGCCGCGCGCCACGCGCACGCCGCCGCTCAGCACCATGGGGAAGCCACGGCAGGGTGTGCCTTCTTCAAAGAGCACGGTGCCCGCGGGTGCGGCCATGGCCTGGGCTTCGGTGGCCAGCGCGGCGGCCAGCTCGGCCGGGTCCAGGCCCTGGAGCACGGGGTAGAGAGCCAGCAGTTGCTGGGCGATGGGGGTGTGCATGCTCAGGGGGGTGTCGTCTGCCGCTCGAGCGCGCCGAGCCAGGCCATGGCCTCGGCACGGCTGGTGCCGCACATCTCGGCATGGGCGGTGAGTGAGCCACACACGGGCGGCCGTTCGGGGCGGCCAAAGAGACGGCAGCGCAAGTGCTCGTCCAACTGCACGCAGGGCACGCCCGCCGGTTTGCCTAGCGGCATGCCGGGGATGGGCGAAGTGATCGACGGTGCCGTGCAGCACGCGCCGCAGGCGGGGCGGCAATCCATGGCGGGCATGCTATCGCCCCTGCCCCGTCCACGCGGAGGGGGCTTCGTAGAATCGGGGCATGCTGCATCCCCAGGAATATGACGTCATCGTGGTGGGCGGCGGCCATGCCGGCACCGAAGCCGCGCTGGCGGCCGCGCGCATGGGCTGCACCACGCTGCTGCTCACGCACAACATCGAAACCCTGGGGCAGATGAGCTGCAACCCCAGCATCGGCGGCATCGGCAAGGGGCACCTTGTGAAAGAGGTGGACGCGCTGGGCGGCGCCATGGCGGCGGCGACCGACGAAGCCGGTATCCAGTTCCGCATCCTCAACGGCAGCAAGGGCCCGGCGGTGCGTGCCACGCGTGCGCAAGCTGACCGCATTCTGTACAAGGCGGCGATACGGCAGCGGCTGGAGAACCAGCCCGGGCTGTGGATCTTTCAGCAGGCAGTGGATGACCTCATGCTGGAGGGCGAACGTGTGGTGGGTGCGGTGACGCAGGTGGGTGTGCGTTTTCGGGCGCGGGCCGTGGTGCTGACGGCCGGCACCTTTCTGGACGGGCGCATTCACGTGGGCCTGCGCAACTACAGCGCCGGCCGCGCGGGCGACCCGCCGGCGGTGAGCCTGTCGGCGCGGCTGAAGGAACTGAAGCTGGCGCAAGGTCGGCTCAAGACGGGCACGCCCCCGCGCATTGACGGGCGCAGCATCGACTTTGCCAAGCTGCAGGCGCAACCCGGCGACCTGGACCCGGTGCCCGTGTTCAGCTTTCTGGGCCGCGCCGAGCAGCACCCGCGGCAGGTGCCGTGCTGGATCACGCACACCAACGCACGCACGCACGAGATCATCAAGAGCGGCTTTGACCGCAGCCCCATGTTCACCGGCGTCATCGGTGGCGTGGGGCCGCGCTATTGCCCGAGCATCGAAGACAAGGTCAACCGCTTTGCCGACAAGGACTCGCACCAGATCTTCTTGGAGCCCGAGGGCCTGACGACCCACGAGTTTTATCCCAACGGCATTTCCACCTCGCTGCCCTTTGACGTGCAGATTGCGGCGGTGCAGAGCATGGCCGGGCTGGAGCGGGCGCACATCTTGCGGCCGGGTTACGCCATTGAATACGACTACTTCGACCCGCGCGAACTGCGGCCGAGCTTTGAGACGCGTGCGATCAAGGGCCTTTATTTCGCCGGGCAGATCAACGGCACCACGGGTTATGAAGAGGCGGCGGCGCAAGGCCTGTATGCGGCCGTGAATGCGGCCCTGCAGGTGCAGGGGCGGGAACCCTGGCTGCCGCGCCGTGACCAGGCCTACCTGGGCGTGCTGGTGGACGACCTGGTGACCCAGGGCGTGACCGAGCCCTACCGCATGTTCACGAGCCGGGCCGAGTTCCGCCTGCAACTGCGCGAGGACAACGCCGACCTGCGCCTGACCGAACAGGGCCGCGAGCTGGGCCTGGTGGACGATGCCCGCTGGGCCGCCTTCAGCCGCAAACGCGAGCGGCTTGAACGTGAACTGCAGCGCCTGCGCGCCACCTGGGTGCGCCCGGCCACGCTGCCGGCGGCGGATGCCGAGCGGCTGCTGGGCAAGGCGCTGGAGCACGAATACCCGCTGCTGGACCTGCTGCGGCGGCCCGGTGTGGGCTATGACACCGTGGCCGAGGTGGCGCGCATTGCAGGCCACGGCGATGCTGTTTCACGTGAAACACTGCGCGCCGAATGTGGCGTGGCCGAGGCCGATGCCGTGATCGAGCAGGCAGAGATCCACATCAAGTACGCCGGCTACATCGACAAGCAGATCGACGAGGTGGAGCGTGCGTCGGCCATGGACCACCTGGCGCTGCCCGATGACCTGGACTACGGCGCCGTGACGGCCCTGTCCATTGAAGCCCGGCAAAAGCTGGGCCGCCACCGCCCTGCCACGCTGGGGCAGGCGTCGCGCATTTCCGGCATCACGCCGGCGTCCATCTCGCTATTGCTGGTGCACTTGAAGAAGCACAAAGGCCGCACTCGCGCCGTGGAGCGTCCGGCCGAACCTGCCCAGGACGAAGCGGTTTGAGCGCTGCCGCTGACATTGGGGCCATCGCCAGCGCCCTGGGCCTGGCGCCGACGCCCGAGCAACTGGCCACGCTGCAAGCCTATCTGGCCCTGCTGCAACGTTGGAACGCCACCTACAACCTCACGGCGGTGCGTGACCCTGCCGCCATGGCCACGCAGCACCTGGCCGACTGTATGGCGGTGTTGGCGCCATTGACGCAGCGTTGCCCGCAAGGCCGCGTGCTGGACGTGGGCAGCGGTGGCGGCCTGCCGGGTGCCGTGCTGGCCATCATGCAACCCGCGCTGGATGTGACGTGCGTGGACTCGGTGGGCAAAAAGGCCGCGTTTATCCGCCAGGCGGCGGGCACGCTGTGCCTGCCCAACCTGCATGCGGCCCACGCCCGCGTGCAGGACCTGAAGCTGCCGGTGTTTGACCTGATCACCTCCCGCGCTTTTGCGTCGCTGGCTGACTTCACCCACTGGACGGCCGCGCACCTGGCGCCGCAGGGGCTGTGGATGGCCATGAAGGGCAAACCGCCCCTTGAAGAATTGGCGGCCCTGCCGCCGGAGATTGACATGTTTCACGTGGAACCTTTGGCCGTGCCCGGCCTGGACGCAGAGCGCTGCCTCGTGTGGATGCGCAAGCGGGCCGCCGCTTGAACAAGACCCTGACGTCTTTGATCGCCTGTGGCGCGCTATGGGTGTGGCCCACCGCGCAGGCGCAAGTTGCGCCTGCCACGCCGGCCCCACCGCCGCTCACGGCCCTGCCCTCGCTGGACGTGCCAGGCTACATGGGCATCTGGTACCAGGTGGCCTGGTTCCCCAACCGCTTCCAGAAGCAGTGCGTCAGCGACACGGCGGCCAGCTACCGCCAACTGCCCGACGGTGAGGGCGTGGAGGTCATCAACCGCTGCCGGCTGGCAGACGGCAAGCTCGACACCGCCACGGGCCTGGCGCGGCCGGCCGGATCGACGCTGCGTGGCACGCAACTGGAGCCCGCCAAGCTGGAGGTGAGCTTCCTGCCGCGCCTGCTGCGCTGGCTGCCCATCTGGGGGAGCTACTGGGTGATTCAGCGTGCCGACGATGGCCGCTACGTCGTCATCAGCGAAGGCACACGCGAGTATCTTTGGGTGCTGTCGCGCACGCCGCAGCTCACGCCGGCCGATGAATCTGCGATACGCTCCCGCCTCACCCAGCAGGGTTTTGACCTTGCCCGCTGGCAAGCCCACCCGCACACCGCCACGGCCGACGCGTCCCGCTGAGGCTTGGCCTCGCCCGCCCATGTTCCTTGGCATTTCAGACTTCGGCGCCTACTGCGCGGCCATCCTGCTGTTCCTGGCCCTGCCCGGGCCCGGCACGTTTGCCTTGCTCACGTCCACGGCCAAAGGCGGCTTCCGGGGCGGTGCCGGTGCCACGCTGGGCTTGATCGTGGGGGACCAGGTGCTTCTGTGGCTGGCCGTGGCGGGCGTGGCGGCACTGCTGGCCGCCAACCCGCTGGTCTTCCAGGGCGTGCAATACGCGGGTGCCGCCTACCTGGCCTGGATCGGCCTGAAGCTCATCTTTGCCAAACCTGGCAGCGCTTCGCCCATCCGCATCGAGCCACGCCAGTACGCGCGGCAGGCGTTTTTCATCACCCTGCTCAACCCCAAGGCCATCGTGTTCTACATGGCCTTCTTCCCGCTTTTCATTGACCCGGCCACGCACCGGGGCGCCGTCACCTTTGCCGCCATGGCCGCCACCATTGCCGTCATCACCGCCGCGTACTGCCTCACGCTGTGTGCCTTTGCCGAGGCCGTCAGCGCCAAGGTCAAGGCCCACAGGCGTGTGGCACAGGCGCTGGAAAAGCTGGCCGGCCTCTTTCTGGTTGGCTTCGGCATCAAGCTCGGGACCCAGTAGCCATGCGCATCTTCTGCATCGCCAACCAGAAAGGCGGCGTCGGCAAGACCACCACCGCTGTCAACCTGGCGGCCGGCCTGGCCCAGGTGGGAAAGCGGGTGCTGCTGGTGGACCTCGACCCGCAGGGCAACGCCACCATGGGCTCGGGCATCGACAAGCGCGCGCTCGACCCCAGCGTGTACGACGTGCTGCTGGAAGGCGCCACGATTGCCGAAACCCGGCGCCCCAGCCCCCACGGGGGCTACGACGTGCTGGGCGCCAACCGTGAACTGGCTGGCGCCGAAATCGAACTCGTCACCCTAGAGCGGCGTGAACGG
>CAZUKT010000077.1:0-12285 GCA_964620975.1 uncultured Rubrivivax sp.
CCGATCTCACCGCGCAGCGCCTCGATCTCGGTCTTCAACCGCTCGCGCACGGCTTCGATGGTCAGGCCGGCGTAGTGGGCGTTCAGGTGGTTGGCGGCCTCCACCAGTTCGGCCTGGGTGTGGTCGCGGGCGGTGAAGATGACGCGGTTCTGCACGTCGCCGTCGGGCGCCACCAGGATCACCAGCACCCGCTTGTCGCCCAGGCGCAGGAATTCAATGTGGTGGAACACGCTGGCCTTGCGCGGTGCCGTCACCACACCCACGAAGCTGCTCAGGCTGGAGAGCAGGCTGGCGGCTTGCGCAATGACACGTTGGGGCTGGTCGGGGTGCAACTGCTCGCGTGCAGCCGCCATGTCCATGCCCCCGGCTGGCGCCATATGGGCCATGCCACCGGCCGCGCCGATCAGCCCCATTTCCAGCGCACGGGCCGTGAGCATGGTGTCAACAAACAAGCGGTAGCCACGCGCCGTGGGCACACGACCGGCACTGGTGTGCGGGCTGGCGATGAGGCCCAACTCTTCGAGATCGGCCATCACATTGCGGATGGTGGCCGGCGACAGATCAAGCCCCGAGGTGCGCGACAAGGTGCGTGAGCCCACCGGCGTGCCGTCGGCAATGTAGCGCTCAACCAGCGTCTTCAGCAGCGTGCGTGCACGGTCATCCAGCATGGGTGCGATTGTAGAGAGCCAGGCTCCAGGCGGCTCCTGGCGCCAGGCCCTATGGTGTAATCATTCGAATGGCCCTGGGCTTCCGTCATGCAGCGATAGTTGGCAAATATCAAGCGCGGGGTATACGCCCGGTGCTGGAGGAGATCGCCTATTTCCTGGTGAGCCAGGGGCTGGAGGTTTCCTTCGAGCGCGACACCGCCCAGGCCACCGGGGTGACCGACTTTGACGCCCTCAGCACATCAGAGATCGGCCAGCAATGCGACCTGGCCGTGGTGGTAGGGGGCGACGGCACCATGATCGGCATTGCCCGTGAACTGGCGCGCTACAACCTGCCGCTGGTGGGCATCAACCAAGGCCGCCTGGGCTTCATCACCGACATCCCCATCGGCCAGTTCAAGGACGCGCTGGCGCCCATGATCGCGGGCGACTACGAAGTCGAGACACGCTCCATGTTGCAAGGCGAGGTCTGGCGCGACGGCGACCGCATCTCTGAGGGCCGGGCGCTGAACGACGTGGTCGTGAGCCGCGGCGCCACGGCCAGCATGGTGGAATTCCGTGTCGAGGTGGACGGTGACTTTGTGGCCAACATGCGCGCCGACGGCCTCATCGTGGCCACGCCCACGGGGGCCACGGCTTACGCCTTGTCAGCCGGCGGGCCCATCCTGCACCCTTCCATTGGCGGCTGGGTGATGGTGCCGATAGCGTCGCACACCTTGTCCAACCGGCCCATCGTGCTGCCTGACAACGGCGAGGTGCGCATCGGCATCGTCACGGGCAAGGACGTGTCGGCCAACTTCGACATGCACAACCTGGCCAGCCTGCTGCACGGCGACCAGGTTCGTGTGCGCCGCAGCGACTTCAAGGTGCGTTTCCTGCACCCCCGCGGATGGAGCTACTACGCCACCTTGCGGCGCAAGCTGCGCTGGTACGAAGGCGTGGTCTAGGCCATGCTGCGGCGCCTGAGCTTGCGCGACGTGGTCATCGTCGCCGAACTGGAAATCGATCTGACCCGCGGCTTCACCGTGCTCACCGGCGAAACCGGGGCCGGCAAGTCCATCCTCATCGATGCCCTGCAACTGGCGCTGGGCAACCGTGCTGACGCCGGCCTGGTGCGCGAAGGTGCAGCACGCGCCGAAGTGAGCGCCGAATTTGACGTGCCGGCGTCGCTGAAGGCGTGGCTCGATGACGCCGGCCTTGCGGGCGACGACACCTTGCTGCTGCGCCGCACCGTGGACACACAAGGCAAGAGCCGCAGCTGGATCAACGGCAGCCCGGCCACGCTGGCGCAGTTGCGAGAGGCCGCCGACCACTTGGTGGACATCCACGGTCAGCACGCCTGGCAAAGCCTGACGCGGCCAGCCGCCGTGCGCGTGCTGCTGGACGCACAGGCCGGCATCAACACCGCCGCACTGGGCACGGCATGGCAAGCCTGGCGTGCGGCCACAGCGCGCCTGCAAGACGCGCAAGGCCAGCGCGACACGCTGGAGCGTGAACGCGAACGCCTGGCCTGGCAGGCGGCCGAACTGGACAAACTGGCGCCGTTGGATGGTGAGTGGGAGACGATCAACGCCGAGCACCAGCGCCTGGCCCACGGCCAGGCCTTGCTCGACGGCGCGAGGGCGGCTTTGGGCGTGCTGTCTGAAGACGAGACCAACGCCAACGCACTGACATCGCGTGCCATTCACGCCCTGGACGACGTGCAGCGCTATGACGCCGAGCTGGGCGCGGTGGCTGAGCTGCTGCGCACCGCGCAAGCGCAGATCGAAGACGCAGCCCACACCCTGGCGGTCTACCTGAACCGCAGCGAACCCGACCCGCAGCGCCTGGCTGCTCTGGACCAGCGCCTGGGTGCCTGGGTGGCACTGGCGCGCCGTTACCGCCACACTGCGGCCGAGTTGCCCGCCGTGCTGGCCGGCTGGAAGGCAGAGCTGCAGCGGCTTGACGCCGCCGCAGACCTGCAAACCCTGGAGCTTGCCGTGGCAAACGCCCAGCAGAGCTGGCGCGCTGAGGCGCAGCGGGTCTCGCGCCTGCGCCACAAGGCGGCACCCAAACTCGGCGCGGCCGTCACGCTGGCCATGCAGCACTTGGGCATGGCCGGTGGCAAGTTTGAAGTGGCGCTTGTGCCCCAAGACGAGCCACAGTCCTACGGCCTTGAAGCGGTGGAGTTGCGGGTGGCCGGCCACGCCGGCAGCACACCGCGCGCACTGGCCAAGGTGGCTTCGGGCGGCGAACTGTCGCGGCTGGCTCTGGCCATTGCGGTAACCACGGCACAAACGGGCAGCAGTGGCTGCGTGCACACACTGATCTTTGACGAAATTGACACCGGCGTGGGTGGCGCGGTGGCCGACAGCGTGGGCCGCCTGATGAAACAACTGGGCCGCACCAGCCAGGTGCTGGCCGTGACGCACCTGGCGCAAGTGGCCGCCTGCGCCGACCGCCACTTTGTGGTGTCAAAGGCTTTGCGCGGCAAACAGACGCTGTCGGACATGCAGGCCGCAGAAGGTGAAACGCGCGTGGCAGAAATCGCCCGCATGCTGGGGGGTGAAAAGCTCTCAGGCACGGCGCATGCTCAGGCGCTGCTGGGCGCAAAGGAAAGCCGCACATGAGCGAATGGATGCCACTGGAAGGGCCGCGCCACGACGAGGTGATCCTCGTCACCGGCATCTCAGGCTCGGGCAAGTCGGTGGCGCTGCACGCACTCGAGGACGCGGGCTATTTCTGCGTCGACAACCTGCCGCCCGAACTGCTGCGCGACTTCATCCACCTGGAGCACCAGCGCTTCACGCACCGCGTGGCGGCTGCGGTGGACGTGCGCACGGCGTCGTCGCTGCCCGGCCTGGTGCCGCTGATTGATGAACTGCGCAGCGAAGGTGTGCGCATACGCCCCATCTTCCTGGACGCCAGCACTGATGCGCTGGTGCGCCGGTTCTCGGAAACCCGCCGACCACACCCGCTCACTGCGCAGGGCTCGGGCGGCGACACGGCGCGCGCACTGATTGACGCCATTGAAATGGAGCGCAACCTGCTGTCGGACCTGCGCGAGGTTTCCACCGTCATCGACACCAGCCAGTTGCGCCCGGCGCTGCTGCGCAGTTGGGTGCGTTCCCTGGTGGGCGCGCGAGACTCGGCGCTGACACTGGTGTTCGAGTCTTTTGCCTTCAAGCACGGCGTGCCCCTGGATGCCGACTACGTGTTTGACGTGCGCGTCCTGCCCAACCCCTACTACGTGCGCGAGTTGCGTCCGCTGACCGGCCGCGACGCGCCGGTGGCAGCCTACCTTGAAAAACAGCCCGAAGCAGGCGAGATGCTGCGCCAGATCGAGACCTTCCTGCAACGCTGGTTGCCGTCCTTCGAAGACGACCAACGCAGTTACCTCACCGTGGCCATTGGCTGCACGGGCGGGCAGCACCGCTCGGTATACGCAGTGGAATGGCTGGCGCGCAAATTTGAGGGCCGCTACGCCACGCTGCTGCGCCACCGCGAGCTTGACGCCAGGGACTGACACCGTGCTGCCCACCAGCCCAGACCCGGCGCCGCCCAGCCCACTGCCGCTGTTTCCTCTGCAGACCGTGCTCTTCCCCGGAGCCGTGCTGCCGCTGCGTGTGTTTGAGGCCCGTTACCTCGACCTCATCGCCCACTGCCTGCGCACACGGCAACCCTTTGGGGTGGTCTGCCTGCGCGCTGGCGGCGAAGCCAGACACGGCGCCGACGCCGTGCAGCTTGAAGACGTCGGCGTGCTGGCCCATGTGGACGAGGTAGAAGCCGAGCAGGCCGGGCTGCTGCGTGTGGTGTGCACGGGCGGACAGCGCTTTCGCATCCAGGGCACACCCTGGCAGCAAGACAACGGCCTGTGGGTGGCACAGGCCGAACTGATGGCTGCAGACCCGGTGCGGTTGCCCGGCCCTGCCATGCTGCACACGGTGACGGCACTGGCCGAAGCCATACGCAAATTGCAGGACCAAGACCGGCAGCCCTTTGTGCCACCTTACCGGCTCGACGACGCGGGCTGGGTGGCCAACCGCTGGTGTGAGTTGTTGCCCGTGCCGCTGGCCGCCAAGCAAAAGCTCATGGCACTGGGCGACCCCGTCATACGGCTGAGCCTGGTGGACGGCTTCTTGCGCGACAAGAAGGTGGTGATCGGCTGAACGGGGGTCAAGCCGACTGCAGCAGCTTGCGCACCGGTGCGGCCAAACCCAAGGCCAGCGCTTCGACCAACGTAAGCCACCGGCCCGCACCCAAAAGTTGCAAAGCAGGCAAGCTTTGCCGGCGCACAGGCCAGTGCCACGCCAGCGGGTGCAGTGTCCAGTCAAAGTGCGTCAGTGCATGGGCAATGCTGGGCAGCCATTCGCCGTGGCCAGGCCAACCTGCCGTGGTTTCATCGAGCGCTGCGGTGCTGCTGTATTCGGGCAGGCTCCACAGCCCCGCCCACACGCCGGTGTCGGGCCGCTGCACCAACCAGTGCTTGTCACCGTGGCGCAGCCACAGCAATGCGTGCTCGCGCTGGCCCCGCTTCAGCCGGCGCGTCTTCACTGGGTAGCGCTCGGGTTGCCCCTGGCTGTGGGCCACGCAGGTTTGCGCAAGTGGGCAGCGCTGGCAGTCAGGTCGGCGCACCACACACACCGTGGCGCCCAGGTCCATGAGCCCCTGGGTGTAGCCCGCCACGTCCTGGGCTGGCAACAGGTCCTGCGCCTGGGCCCAAAGGCGTTTCTCTTCAGCGGCCGAGGCCAAGTCACCATCAAAACCCAGCGCCCGTGTGAGCACGCGCTTCACGTTGCCATCAAGAATGGCCACGCGTTCGCCAAAGCAGAAAGCCGCAATGGCCGCCGCCGTCGAGCGGCCTATGCCTGGCAGTGTGGCCAGTGCTTCACTGCGAGCTGGAAAGGCTCCCCCATGCTGTGCCACCACGGCCTGCGCACAGCGGTGCAGGTAACGCGCTCGGCTGTAGTAGCCCAGGCCGCTCCACAGCGCCAGCACATCGTCCAGCGGCGCCGCCGCCAGCGCCTGGACATCGGGGAAGCGAAGCAAAAAGCGCTGGTAGTAGCCGATGACGGTGCTGACCTGCGTCTGTTGCAGCATCACCTCGGACAGCCACACACGGTAGGGGTCACGCGTGCCCTGCCAGGGCAAGCCGTGGCGGCCGCTGTGCTTTTGCCAAACCACCACGCGGGCGGCCAGCGTGCCGCTGGCGCCGCGTGTCAAGCAGCGTCCTGTTGGGGCGGCAAGGTCTCGGGCGTATTGGCTGCGGTTGTGGCAAGGCCGGGGCTGCGTGCCACGGCCACTGCGTCGGCGGCCAAAGTGTCCAGCCTGGCTTGCACTTGCACCAAGTGTTCGTCCTGTGCCTGCACCTCGGCAATGCGTTGCTCCAACTCACCCGTGGCGCCCTGCACACGCTGCAGTGCTTCGCGCCGGCGGCTAAAACTGCGGCGGCGTTCACGCAGTTGCACTTCGACCTGGCTTTGCGCACCCTTGCTCCACAACTCCAGTTCGCTGGCGGCGTTTTCAAACACCACACGCAGCTTGGACACCAGCATGCGGCGGAACTGCTCGGCAAAGCCGGGCGCGGCCATGCGCCACACCTGGCCCAGGCCCAGGTAGCGGCGGTAGTTCTTGTCGATGCTGTCCAGGTCGTTCTGAAACGGGCCCAGCGCCGGCACCGGCCCCAGCGCAAATGCAAAACCGAATTCGGTGTTGAGCTCGCGAAAGCTCGCCTCCAGCATCTGGCGCATTTCTTCGGCCTGACGTGCAGCCTTGTCCACCGCCGCGTGCATGCGTGAAATCAGTGTCTCAAAGGCCGCGCTGCCACCCAGGTTGAAGGGCTTGGCAGCCATGGCCGACTGCATGGCCGTCACCTCGGCACGCAATGATTCGCTGGCCAGTGGCGCCATCACGTCGCGCAAGATGCGCTGCTGCACCGAGCGCAGCGCCGCCAGCCGCGACGTGCAACGCTCAAAGTCGGCCACCTCGGCGTCCACGCGCTCGATCATCAAACGCATCTTGGCGCCGCTCTTGCCACGCAGGCCGCGCAATTCAAGCAATTGCTCGGCCTGCTGGCGGCGGCGGTCGGCCAGGCGGCGGCCCGTGGAGGCGCGCAGTTGCTCCACCACCATCACCGCCGACTGCACCAGCAGCTCTTGCCGGCGCGGCAAAAGTTCAGCGGCCAGCGCGGCCTCCAGCGGTGGCAGGCGGCTGGCCAACAGGCCGGGTTCGTCGTCCAACAGGCGCGCGGCCAGCGCGTCACGCGCTGACAAGGCAAACACACGCTGCTCGGCCACGCCCAGCGTGTGCGCGGCACCCACGCGCTGCTGCTCGATTTGCGCCAGCACCTCGTCGTGCGTGGCCAGCGGGTCCTGCAAAGTGTCTATCTTGTTGAGCACCACAAAGCGCTCGAGGCTGGCCTGGCCCAGGTGTTCACGCCAGATGGTCAAGTCAGAGCGCGTGACGCCGGTGTCAGCCGCCAGCACAAACACCACCGCGTGCGCCGACGGCAGCAGGCCCAGCGTCAGTTCGGGTTCGGCACCAATGGCGTTGAGGCCTGGTGTGTCAATGACGACCAGGCCACGCTGCAGCAACGGATGCGGATAGTTGATGACCGCATGTCGCCAGGCCGGGACGTCCACGCTGCCGTCGTCGTTGAGCTGCGGGTTTTCGTCGGGCTGGGACTCATCCCAGAACCCCAACGCCGCCGCCTGCGCCACGCTGACGCGTTGCGTGCGGGTGACGGCAGCCAACGCCTGCACCAGCGAAGGCGGACTGCGTGGGTCCAGTGGCACCAACTGCCAGTGTTCACTGCGTTGGCGCATTTCAGCCAACGAAAGCCCACGCAGCCGGGTCTCAATGGGCAGCAATGCCAAGCGCGGCGGGATATCGGCCTCAAAGCGCAATTCCACCGGGCACATGGTGGTGCGGCCTGGTGTGGCCGGCAGCACACGCCGGCCCGCGTCGGCAAAGAAGATGGCGTTGATGAGCTCGGACTTGCCACGCGAGAACTCGGCCACAAAGGCCAACACCAGTTTCTCGGAAGCCAGGCGCTCGCGCAGCGCGGCCAGCACCGTGGCGTCACTGTCGGCCAGCAACTCTTGCTCGGCCAAGGCGCGCCCCAGTTGGGCGACGTGCCGGTCCACCGCCACGCGCCAGGTGGCGAGCGAGTCCAGACTCTGGGCGATGGGGCTGGGCATGGGGTGGGGGCGCGCAGCGTGGGCCCAGGGTGGGCGCGGCACACCGCCAAAACATGCTAACGCACGGGGTGCGTGGTGCAGCAGGCGGATTTCACGACATGACAGGCTGCAAGTGCCCCTGTTACCGCCTTTGACAAACGCTACAAAAGTACGTGGAACGCTGGGACTGCACCACACGGCGCACCGGCGCGCCGCAGCGGCCGCAGGCTTGGCCTTCGCGCGCGTAGACCGCTGCTTCGCGCTGGAAGGCGCCGCTCATGCCGTGCACGTCGGTAAAGTCGCGCAGCGTGCTGCCGCCTACCTGCATCGCACGTGCCAGGGTCACGCGCAGTGCGGCCAACAACCGCTTGGCGCGGGGCCGGCTGATGCGGTCGGCACGCAGGGCCGGGTGGATACCGGCCTGGAAAAGTGCTTCGCAGGCGTAGATATTGCCGGCGCCCACCACCACGTCGCCAGCCAACAGCACGGCCTTGATGGGCGCACGCCTGCCTTGCAGCGCGGCGTGAAAGTGCTGCGGCGTGAGTGCTGGGTCAAAGGGTTCGGCCCCCAGGCGCTGCAGCAGCGTGGCGGCGGGATGCGCGTCCAGCGCGTCGGACCACAACACGGAACCAAATCGCCTGGGGTCGTTCAGACGCAGCGTGCCGCAACTGGTGAGCAGATCAAAATGATCGTGCGGACCGGGCGGCGGCGCATCAGCCAGCAAGGCCAGCGAACCCGACATGCCCAGATGCACCAGCAGCCCCCCTGGGTCTGCACCGTCAGCACCCCCCAGCCGCAGCATGGGCAGCCACAGATATTTGCCACGCCGCGTGATAGCGCCCACTGTGCGCCCTGCCAAGAGCGCCACATCACAGCCCAGCGGCCACCGCAGCGGTTTGCCAAGCCTTGCGGCAAGCACCTGCGCACCCAGCAGCGGCGCCGCAATGCCGCGCCGGGTGACCTCAACCTCAGGGAGTTCGGGCATGAAACCATTATGTGAGAATGTTCTTTCACCCTCAGGAGCCCCAATGCCCCACCGTCGCCCATGGCGCCTGACGCTGGCCTTGTGGCTCGCCTCTGGCACTTTGCTGGGCCTGCTGCCGGCCCACGCGGCACCCAAGCCTGCTGCAGCTGCGACACCCGCGCAGGCTGCGTCCAGCGCTGAATCCGCGCCCGCTGCCGTCGCCAATTCGGCGCTGGACGACCGCCTGCTGTACCAGCTGCTGATTGGCGAAATGGCACTGAACCAGGGTGACGCTGGCACCGCCTACGACTGGATCCTTGACGCCGCACGCCGCACGCGTGATGAACGACTGTTCCGCCGCGCGGTGGACATTGCCATGCAAGCCCGCGCGGGTGAACAGGCCCTGGCCGCCACGCGCGCATGGCGCCTGGCCCGGCCCGAGTCGCTGGACGCATTGCGGCTGCAGCTTCAGATCGTGATGCTGCTCAACCGAAGCGACGCCGTACCCGACTTGCTGAAGAGCTTGCTGCAGCAAACCCCGGCCAGCGAACGCGCCGGCCTGATCGCAGCGCTGCCGCGTTTCTTGCAGCGTGCCGGTGAGCCACCGCTGGTGGCCAGCCTGATGGAAGACGCCCTCAAACCCTACCGGGACGATGCCAGCACCCGCGTGGCCAGTCGCGTGGCGCTGGGGCGTGCCTGGATGCAAGCACGCAACCCCGACCGCGCGCTGGCCTTGGCCCAAGAAGCACAAGCGCTGGAGCCGGCGGCGCCCGGACCGGCGCTGCTGGCCATGGAACTGATGCGCGAGCGCCCCACGGCCGAGGCCGTGGTGCAAGAGCACTTGCGCCAGCCCGGTGCCGAACCCGCCCTTCGCCTGACTTTTGTGCGTGTGCTGACCACATTGCAGCGTTACGCCGACGCCACCGCGCAGCTCGTCACCGCCACGCGGCTGCAGCCCGAGGTGGCGGGACCTTATCTGTCGCTGGGTGCGTTGTACCTGGAACTCAAGCAGCCCAAAGAGGGTGAAGCCGCGCTGCTGCGCTACCTGGACTTGCAGCAACGCCAGCCGGCTGCCAACCCACCGGTGGCCACCGCAAGCCGTACCGCTACTGACGGTGGCAATGCCTCTGAAACCTCCGACGCCGACAACGGCGACAGCACCGACGACGAAGGCGACATGGCTGCGCGCGGTCAGGTGCAGGCCTGGTTGATGCTGGCGCAGTCCACCGAGCAGCGTGGTGACTTCAAGGCCGCTGAATCATGGCTGGCCAAGATCACCGACCCGCAGCGTGCGCTGGAGGTGCAGAGTCGCCGTGCATCGATTCTGGCCAAGCAGGGCAAGGTGGCGCAGGCGCGTGAACTCATCCGGCAGGTGCCCGAGCGAAGCCCGCAAGACGCACGCGCCAAGATCGCGGCCGAAGCGGCTGTGCTGCGTGACGTCAAGCGCTGGCTCGACGCCTACGAGGTGCTGGATGCTGGCACCAAGAGCTTCAGCGAAGACGCCGACCTGATCTACGAGCAGGCCATGATGGCCGAAAAGCTGGACAAGCTGGCCGATATGGAAAGGCTGCTTCGCCGGGTGATAGAGCTCAAGCCCGACAACGCGCACGCACACAACGCACTGGGCTATTCACTGGCAGATCGCCAGCAGCGCCTGCCCGAGGCCAAACAACTCGTGGCGCGCGCACTGGAACTGTCGCCCGGCGACCCCTTCATCACCGACAGCCTGGGCTGGGTTGAATTCCGCCTGGGCAACCACGAAGAAGCGGCACGGCTGCTGCGCCAGGCGTATGCGTCACGGCCCGACGTGGAAATCGGCGCACACCTGGGCGAAGTGCTGTGGGCCCTGGGCCAGCGCGACGACGCACGGCGCATCTGGCGCGAAGCCAAGGGCCGTGACGCTGCCAACGACGTGTTGCGCGAAACGCTGTCGCGGCTGCGCGTCGACCCGTGAGGTCGGTGGCGCGCTGGGTTGCGTTGCTGGCTGGTTTGCTGGCAGGTTGCGCCACCGCACCACCGGCCGTGCAGCCCGGCGCGCCGATGTGGATTACCGGCCGGCTCATCGTCAAGGTCGAGGCCACCGACACACAAGCGGCACAAGGCGCCAACGCCGCGTTTGAACTGCGTGGCAATGCGGACGGTGGTGAGCTCAATCTCAATTCGCCGTTGGGCACGCGCATGGTGTCGGCTCGCTGGGCGCGCGGCAGCGCGGTGCTGAGCACCCCACAAGGCGAGCGCAGCTTTGCCAACCTGGACGATCTTTCGCGCCATGCGCTGGGGGAGAGTCTGCCCTTGGCCGCCCTGCCCGACTGGCTGCTTGGCCGGCCGTGGCCCCAGGTGCAGCACGAGGTGCAAGCCACGGGCTTTGAGCAACTCGGCTGGCAGATCAACCTGCAGCGCCTGGCCGAAGGCTGGGTTGAAGCCCGCCGCCACACGCCACCCGCCGTGAGCCTGCGGGCCCGCATCGACACGCCGTAGACCGCCATGACATTGCGCGCCTTGTACGACGTGCCCGCGCCGGCAAAGATCAACCTCTTTCTGCATGTCGTGGGCCGACGCGCCGACGGCTACCACCTGCTGCAGTCGGTCTTTGCGCTCATTGACTGGGCCGACACGCTGCATTTTGAAAGCCGTGCCGACGGCGCCCTGGCTCGGCATGACCTGGGACCGGCGCTGCCGGCCGATGACCTTTGCCTGCGTGCCGCTCGGGCCTTGCAAGCGGCCAGTGGCACGGCATGCGGTGCCGACATTTCCATCGCCAAATCAGTACCCTGGGGTGCAGGCATGGGCGGCGGCAGTTCAGACGCAGCCACCACGCTGCTGGCGCTGAATCGCCTTTGGGGCCTGCGCTGGCCGCGTGCGCAATTGGCAGCACTGGGCCTGACATTGGGTGCCGACGTGCCCTTTTTCGTTGGCGGCCAAAACGCATTTGTGCAAGGCATCGGTGAACGCCTGCAGCCCATGACACTGCAGCCGGCCCACTACGCCGTGGTCAAACCGCCTTCAGCCATCCCCACGCGTGACATCTTTGGGAGCCCGCTGATCAAACGCGACACCAAAACTGTTATAGTCACGGGCTCTCTTGAAGACGCAGGGCTCGCTAGTTGGCCGGCTGAGTGGGGCGCAGAAAATGCTGGCTTTGGCCACAACGATCTGCAAGCCGCAGCCCAAGACCGTTGCCCTGAGGTGGCGCAAGCTGCCCGCTGGCTACAGGCACGTTACGGCAACAGCCGCATGACGGGCTCGGGCAGCGCGGTTTTTGCGAGAGTCGGCACTGAATCGCCACCCATGGCGACATTTCCGGCGGATGAACTTCCGCCGGGTTGGGTGGGGCAGATGTGTCGCAGTCTGGGACACCATCCACTGCTTGGGTGGGCAGACTGAAAAATGGTTTTGGGTGGTGGCGCAAGCCACGACCTGTGTAGGGGAGTCGCCAAGTTGGTCAAGGCATCGGATTTTGATTCCGACATGCGAGGGTTCGAGTCCTTCCTCCCCTGCC
>CAZUKT010000078.1:0-12172 GCA_964620975.1 uncultured Rubrivivax sp.
GGCGAACTTCTGACAATCTTCTGCCAACTCGGTTCGCGGTAGCGCTGACTGCGGTGCCAGACCCAATTGCAGTTCTCATGCCTTGCGCCAACGATCCATGTCGGCGTCGATTTGCCCAAGCCGCCCTTGCAGCAGGCCCAGTTCCGTCACCATTGCGCCGTCGCCTGTAGACTGAACCCGGGTCGAAACTCATCGTCGAGATCGCAGTGCCAATGGTCCTGAATCCAGTTCGCCGAGTGCAAGTCGCGATAGCGGCCGTCTTGACATTGGCGGTGCAGGCGTGCGCTACGCTGGCACCGAGTTCCATGTCGTTCAATCCCGCTGCCGCGACGGGGCTTGCAATCGTCGCCAGTGCGCCTGTCGAAGGGCTGCAAACTCTCGTTTTTCGCAAAGTGGACCTCGGCAGCAACACGTTCCTCAAGGACACCGTGACGGTCTCCTCTGGCGGCATCGGAAACCCGAACCGGATCGCGGATGCCGCATCGGCAGGCGCTGCCCTGGCGGCGCAGGAATTCGCACCCGGAGACTATGCGCTGGTTGAACTGACACAGCCCGGAAGCGTCGGGTACGCCACGACCATGTCGACACTTTGTCTGGGCGCCCCGATCGTGTCGCCCGTCTTCCGCATCGAGGCTGGACGGATCAGCATCGTCCGCGTCGATGTGTTCAGCGCCGCACTGACGAACCGCTCCCGCAACGCCCTGAAAAGCGATGCAGACATGCTGCGGACAGCGAACGCGGCGCTGAAGAACTACCCCGGTGTTTCGTCCCAGGCCACACTGAACGAGCCGACCGCGCGGATCACTTGGCCACGCAAGCGTGGCAGCGCCATGGAGACCATGATGCGCGGCTGTGCAGAACCAGACCAGTTCACTCGATCGGGTGCGGCCAAGCCGAACTGACAGTCGCCTCAAAGGTCGTGCAGCACCCCGTCGCGCAAGGCCAGCGCTCCGCCGCGCACCAGGTCATGCGCCACACGCTCGGCCAACGCGGCCAGCGTGCCTTCGGGTCGGCCCAGGTGCTGCCACACGTTTTGGCACAGCGGCGTGGCGCAGAACCACGCCACGTAGTCGGGCCAGGCCTGCTGCCGTTCTTCCATCAAGTGGTACTTGGCGATGACCTTGACGCCATGGCGGGCGTGGCGCACCGGGTCGGCGACGAAGGCGTGCAAACGCTGGCGTGCGTGCTGCAGCGCGCCGGCCACGTCGGTGAAGGGCGCGCCGTGGCCGGGCACCACGCAGCGCACGTCCAGCGTTTCAATGAGATCCAGCACGCGGGCCACGTCATCAAACGCGGGCTTGCCCTCCAGTTCTTCAAACACGACACCAAAGCCGCGCTCCCACAGTGCGTCGGCGCTGATGAGCACGCCGTGGTGTGCGTCAAACAGCATGATGGAATCCGGGTCGTGCCCAGGTGCGGCCAGGGTCTGCCAGCGCCGGCCACCCACCGCCAGCACCTGGCCCGGAGCCAGCGTGTTGCTGGGCACAAAACGCTCGCAGCGCTGGCCCGTGTAGCGGTAGCTCAACAGGGCTTCGTCCCACGTGCTGGCAGCCGCCCACGCGCCCGACGGCACCGTGATGCGCGCACCCAGCGCACGCTGCACACTGGCGTTGCCGCCGCAGTGGTCAGAATGCAAATGGGTGTTGACGATGCCGGCCAGCTGTTCACCGCCGCCGGCCTTCAAGGCCTGCCGCACCAGCGCCACGGTTTGTTCGGCGTGCAGCAGATGGCTGCTGTCCACCAGCACGGCGCCTTCGCCGCCGCCGTGCAGCAGCACGTTGTTGGACGACAGCCAGCCACGTTCCAGCACGGTAAGGCCTTGCAGTGCGGCAGCGGCGTGTTGGGGCATGGGGCAATCGGCCATAGGAGGGATGCAGATTCTTGCCCATGAAGCGTTGCATGCGCGTCGTGCGGCGATACCATCCGCCGCTTGTAAGCGTTCGTGCCCCGCGACGCAGTGCCCAATCCGGAGCCAAGAGATGAAACTGCTGCTCAAGTTCAACCTCATCTTCGTGCTGGTCATGGCCCTGGGTGTGGCCGTCAGCGGCTGGATCAGCCGCGGCATGCTGCAAGACCAGGCACGGCAAGAAGTGCTGGGCGGCGCGCGCTTGCTCATGGAGCAGGCCAGCGCCGTGCGCGCCTACACCTCGGGCCAGATCACCAAGCTGCTGCAGGAGCAGATGAAGGTGGAGTTTCTGCCGCAGTCGGTGCCCAGTTATTCGGCCACCGAGGTGCTGGCCACCTTGCACACCAAGTACCCCGAATACGCCTACAAAGAGGCCACGCTCAACCCCACCAACCCACGCGACCGCGCCGTGGGCTGGGAGGTGGACATCGTCAACAGCTTTCGGGCTGACGACGCGCTGAAAGAATTTGTGGGCCAGCGTGACACGCCCACGGGCAAGTCGCTGTACATCGCGCGGCCGCTGCGCATTACCAATGGCGCCTGCCTGCAGTGCCACAGCAGCGTGGAAGCCGCACCCAAGACCATGGTCGACAAGTACGGCCCGGCCAACGGCTTTGGCTGGCAGATGAACGAGGTGATTGGCGCGCAGGTGGTGTCGGTGCCCATGGCGCTGCCGCTGCAGCGTGCCGAGCAGAACTTCAACCTCTTCGTGGGCTCGCTGGTGGGTGTGTTTGTGGTGGTGGGTGTGGTGCTGAACCTGATGATCTGGTGGGTGGTGGTGCGGCCGGTGACGCGCCTGTCGGCCCTGGCCGACCGCGTGAGCCAGGGCGAGCTGAACGCGCCCGACTTCACGTCCACCAGCAAAGACGAGATCGGCGTGCTCACCGAATCCTTCGCCCGCATGAAGACGAGCGTGGTGCAGGCCATGAAGATGCTCGAAAACTGAACGCACGCGTGCGCAGATGGCCGTGACCCACCCTGAACGCCTAGGCAAGTACCAGATCACCGGTGTACTCGGTGAAGGTGCCATGGGCGTGGTGTACCGGGGCTTTGACCCCGACATCCGGCGCGTGGTGGCGCTCAAGACCATACGCCGCCAGGGTGGTGACAGCGCGCAGGCCGTGGCGCAGAGTGCGGCGCGTTTCCGCAATGAAGCGCAGGCTGCCGGCCGCCTGATGCACCCCGGCATCGTGGGTGTGTACGACTTTGGCGACGACGGCCACGTGGCTTACATCGCCATGGAATATGTTGAAGGG
Source organism: uncultured Rubrivivax sp. (assembly GCA_964620975.1). Classification (GTDB taxonomy): domain Bacteria; phylum Pseudomonadota; class Gammaproteobacteria; order Burkholderiales; family Burkholderiaceae_C; genus Rubrivivax. Next base: position 3,163 of record CAZUKT010000078.1, read on the forward strand.
CACACGCTTTCGCGTTACCTGGCCAGCCGCGTCAAGTTCAGTGAAGCCGATGTGGCCAGCCTGGCCGCACAACTGCTGGACGCACTGGGCCACGCGCACGAAAACGGCGTCTGGCACCGTGACGTGAAACCGTCCAACGTGATCATGACCAAGAGCGGGCGCATCAAGATCGCCGACTTCGGCATTGCACGCACCGACAACACCGGCCTGACCATGGCCAACAGCGTGCTGGGCACGCCCATGTACATGGCACCCGAGCAGTTCATGGGCCGCACCATAGACCACCGTGTGGACTTGTACGGTGCGGGTGTGGTGCTGTACCAGCTCGTGGCCGGGCGGCCGCCTTTTGTGGGCACGCCCGAATCGCTGATGTACCGCGTGGTCAACGACATGCCCCTGCCACCTTCGGCCGCAGAAGGCGCCATGCATGGCGACCGTTTTGACCGTGCCGTGGCCACCGCGCTGGCCAAGGATCCAAGCGAGCGCTATGCCAGCGCGGCGGCCTTTCGCAATGCCGTGTCGGCCGCGTTGGGCCAACCGGTGCCGCCCGCAGTGTCGCAAGAGGCCGTGTACGCGCTGCCCATGCCCACCGAATACGCGCCCACTGAGCGCATTGCGCCGCTGCACGCCACGGGCAGCGCGCCCACGCACTGGGACCCTGCCGTGCTGGCGCAGGTGGAAGCCACGCTGGCCCGCCACGTGGGCCCACTGGCCGGTGTGCTGGTGCGCCGTGCTTCACGCCTGTGCCACGACCTGCCGGCCCTGCAGGCGGCGCTGGCCGAGCAGATCACCAATGTGGGCGCACGAGAAGCGTTTCTGGGCTCACGCAGCGGTGCCGCCGGTGGCACGGGCGGCGCCACCGGGGGCAGCGCAGGCAGCCGCGCCAACGGCACCAACTTTCAGGGCAGTGGCGCCCGTGCGCCAGCGCCCGCGCCGTCCACCTACGGGTCCATGTCGATGGGCGCGCCGGTGTCCGACGCCCTGCTGGAACAAGTGCAGCGCCTGATGGCCACGCACCTGGGGCCCATCGCACGCGTGGTCGTCAAGCGTGCGGCCGACCGCACGCGCCAGCGTCAGCCCCTGTTTGCCCTGCTGGCCGAAGCCGTGCCCGAAGCCGCACGCGCCAAGCTGCTGTCTGAACTGTCGCGGCTCGGCTGAGCGCCTGAACCTCGGCTGGTTCGGCCGAACGGTTGACGGACTGCCGGGCTTGCGTCCAGCAGCCCCGCCGCCACACGCAGCGTGGGCCCAAGCCTACTTGCGTGTGTTGTCCAGCGAAGGCGGTGGCGTGTAACCCAGTTCTCGCGCACGTCCTTCCCACTGCGCGGCCAGCAGCGGCTGCTCGACACGCCGGTAGTGCAGCGCCAATTCATAGCTGGCAATGCCGTTGCCCAGGGCGGCGGCGTACTGCAGCCAGCCTTCGTAGCGGCCGATGTCCCAACGGGCCGAGTCGCGGTTGACGCCGCGCGCCAGCCGTGCGGCCGCGTCCTTGTCGCCGCGGCCCGCCTTGGCCAGGTCGGCCTGCTGCTCGGCCGTCAGCGCTGGCGGCGGCGGCACGGGGGTGCCATAAGCGTCGCCGCCGGCAACGGCCGCAGAGGGCAACGCAAAGGCGCTGCGAAAAAGCCGCACATCACTGCGCCGCAAGATCTGTGCGGCCTCGGCTGCACCTTCCTGGGCCACCTGCGCACTGCCGGCCAGGCGGCTTTGTGGGTGGTTCTTCAGGTAGTCGGCCGCCAACCTGGCCACCTCGGCGGGCCACAGTGCGGCTTCGAGCCGGCTCCAGTCGTTGGCTTCATCTCTGCCGGCAAAGCGTGGGGGTGCGGCGGTGGCAGCGGCCGGCGGCGCACCTGCGTGTTTTCGGCGATGAAAGGAAACTGCGCAAACTGCCGCAGCAGGGCCACCGGGTGGTTGAGCATGACGTTCTGCACGTCGGACTTGACCAGGCGGAAGGCGTCAGAAAACGTGATTTCGTCTGACGCCTGGGCCAGCACCTTGACCAGTGAGGCGGTGTAGAAAGTGTTGCGTGTGTCGTCGGCCGGTGCAATGGCCGGTTTGCCCGCGCCGGTGGCAAAGGCGATCAGACAGCCGGGGGGGGCCTCCACCTGGTTGAGACCGTCGCCGCGTGTCATGTCGCGCAGCGACGTGCGGCAGGCGTCTATCACGGCAATCGTCAGCCCGGCGGGGCGGCGCGGCAGTTGGCCAATGACGTCGGCCGTGAGCGTCATGCTGGCGCGGGCCAGGTTGTCGGGCCGGGTCTTGGGGCTTACGCGGGCCGACACCAGCAGGTTCTCGGCGTCGACCTGTGCGCCGTGGCCCGAGAAATAGAAAAACACCGTGGCATCGGCCGGTGCCGCACGCACCCTGGCGGCAAAGGCTTCCATGGCGCTGCGTGCCTGGGGCAGGTCCAGGTCCAGGCCTTCGGTGACAGAGAAGCCGCGTTTTTCAAGCACCGCACGCAGGTCGCGCACGTTCTTGTGGATGGGGGGCAGGTCTTCGCCGTCGGGGTAGTCGCGGTTGCCGATGAGCAGGGCCAGGCGCGGCGGTTCTGCGCCCGCGTTGCCCTGCGCGGCGGCGGGCCCGGCGGTAGCGCCCGCCAGGCCGGCAAGGCGGGCCAGGCCGGGCACGCCTGCCAGTGCACGCAGGCCTGCCCAGCTGCTGCCGGCCTGCAACAAGCGCCGCCGGTGAAGCCGTGGCGGAGGGGGGGTGTGATGCATGTTGCTCATGGGCGGGGGGCTAGGGGTGGGCGGGTCGCGTGGATCGGGTGCGTTGTGCAAGGCTGCACGCCGGCATCATGGTGCAGCCTCACAAGCCAGCCCAGCGGCCGCGGGTGTGCAGGTGGCGGGGCCGCGGGCACCTTCGCTGCCTTGTGTGGCCGGGCGGCCCGGGCCCACTTCGGCAATCACGCCGGAGCGCAAGCGCACGGCCACGTTTTCGGTGCGGATGGCTTCGTCAAAGCGCTCCTTGCGCGAGCTTTCAGACACCGACACCGTGGCCGAAATCGAGCTTTCTACCGCCGGCGTCACGGGCAGCAGGCCGTTGTAGAAGACGGGGATCTCGCCTTGCACACCCGCGCCGTCAAAGAAGAAGCGGTAGCCGTTGGTGTTGACGGCCGGCCCGGCCAGCAGCACCGCCGTGCTGCCGCGTGCGCCACCCCGCGGCAACACGGTCACATAGCCGGCGTTCAGCGCCAGCGTGCGGTCACCCAGCAGGCGGTTGCCCACGTCGATGCGGATTTCGCCACCGCCCTTGGCACCAAAGGGCGCGGCGAGGTCGAAGGACGCGCTGGACAAGGCCAGCGTCAGGCCCGGCAGCGAGACCTCGGTGCCCACCGTGTTGTCAAAGGGCAGCTGCGCCGTGAGCGTGGGCGCGCCGCTGTTGGTGCTGGGCGTGGTCAACATGTCGGCACTGATGCTGATGACGTCTGCTTCTATGCCCAGGCCACCCAAGACCACCGTGCTGCCGGCCACCTGCACCCGGCCTTGCAAGGCGTAGCCCTTGGGCGCAGGTTTGCCAAAGTCGCCCGGGGTGGCGTTGGCCACCCAGCCCGTGCCGAAGGCGGCGCCGCTGAGCAGTTGCAGGCTGCCCAGGAAACGGTTGCCAGCGCTCGTCAAGCTGATGGAGCCGCCGTTGACCGCGTGCACCTGCAGGCCGGCCCCGGCGGCCAGGTCAATGGTGCCGCCGGTTTGCTGCACGGCGTCTGCCGCATAGGCTATGGGCAGGGCGATGGCCTGTTTGTTGGCCAGGTCGGTGCCGGGCGAGGTGATGGCTTGTGCCGCCGACGACACCAGCTCCAGCGTGCCACCGCTGAGCGTGGTGGTGTCGGTCAATCCCAGTGTGCCGGCGTCGATGCGGCCGCCGGCTGCCAGCCGCACGGTGCCCAGCACCAGGCCGCGCGGCGCGGGTGTGGCGGCGCTGCCGTCTGTACCACTGGCCAGGGTGACACGCTCGCTGGCGTCCAGCGACACGCTCTGCCCCCAGATGTTGCCGGGGTTGATGGCGTCGATGCGCCGCGCCGTGAGCTTGAGCGCCTGGTTGCCCGGCACGGTGACCGCACCGCTGAGCAGCAGGTCTTCGCTGGCCGTCACGTCACCGGCCAGCACCACCGCGCCCTGCGCGGTGACGGAGCGCAGGATCTCGCTGCCACCGAGCGTCAGTCGGCCGGTGGCTTGCACCACCACGGCGCTGCTGTCGGGCAGGTTGTGGCTGTCGGCGGTGGCCAGCACGCCGTTGGCCACCACGGTGTCGCCGGTGTAGGTCTTGTTGTTGCCGGCCAGGGTGAGCGTGCCGCTGCCGGCTTGGGTGAGCGTGCCGGCGCCCGACACGGGCTGCGCCAGCGTGACGGCGTCGTTGCGGTCAAGCACCAACGCGCCCTGCACCACAAAGGCCGATGTGGCCAGGCTGCCGGTGCTGCCACCGTCGCCCACACGCAGCGTGCCTTGGGCCACCGTGGTGGCCCCGGTGTAGCTGTTGTCGCCGGTCAGCGTGAAGCTGCTGTCGCCTTGTTTGACGAGCCCGCCGCTGCCCGCCACGGCCCCGGCAAAGAGGCTGCTGCCTCCGCTGCCGGTGCTGAGCGTGGCGGCGCCCAGGTCCACAGTGCCCGTGCCCGCCAGCGTGCCCAGCGACTGGTTGCCACCCAACTGCAGCGTGGCTGCGCTGGCCACCGCCAGTGTGGGTTGTGCCGTCAGGCGCTGCGCGGCGCCCAGTGCCAGCGTGCCGCCGTCCACATTTACCGTGCTGGCGGCCGACGTGCCCACGAGCGTGCTGCTGCCGGTGGACACCAGCGTGCCGCCGCCCAGGTTGGCTGTGACCGTGCCACTGTTGAGCGTGGTGGTGGTGGCGCTGAGCGTGCCGCTGCCGGCCAGCGTGCCCGACAGGGCCAGGGTGGCGACGGTGTCGTCTCCATTCAGTCGCAGCGTGGCTCCGCTGGCCACGGCCACGGCGGCGGTGTCGACGAGGCGGCTTGCCGCGCCCAGGGCCAGCGTGCCGGCCTGCACGTTCACGGTGCCCGCGTTGGCCGTGCCGTTGAGTGTGCTGCTGCCGGTGCTGCTGAGCGTGCCGCTGCCCAGATCGGCATGCACCGTGCCGCTGTCCAGCGTGTAGGTGCCGGCGCTCAAGCGGCCGCTGCCGCCCAGCGTGCCGGCGATGGCAGCGCTGGCCACGGTGTCGTCACCGGCCAGTGTGAGCGTGCCGCCGGCCAGGATATTGGCCTGCGCGGTGTCGGCCAGGCGGTCGGCCGCTGCCAGTGCCGCAGTGGCGCCAGAGCCCACCACCAGTGTGGCCGACTGCAGCGTGCCCGACACGGCCAGCGTGCCGGCATCCACCTGGGTGCTACCCGTGTAGGTGTTGGCACCGGCCAGGGTGAAGCGGCTGCCACCTTGTTTGACGAGGCCACCGCTGCCACTGGCCACGCCGGCAAAGCTGCTGTCGCCGCCAATGCCGGTGTTGAGTGTGAAGCTCTGCAGCGCCAGTGTGCCGGCGCCCGACAGCGAGCCAAAGGTTTCCACACCACCCAGCAGCAACTCGGCGCCGCTGCTCACCGCCACCGCCGGTGCCGCCGTGAAGCGGCTGCCGCTGCCCAGCGTGAGCAGGCCCGATTCCACTGCCACCGTGCTGGCCGCCGACTGGCCGGCCAAGCGGCTGGCACCACGGGACACCAGCGCACCAGTGCCCAGGTCAAGGTTGGCCGTGCCACCTTGCAGCGTGATGCTGCTGGCGCTGAGCGTGCCGGTGCCCGCCAGCGTGCCGGCCAGCATCAGGCTGCCGATGGTGTCGTTGCCGGCCAGCGTGAAGCTGGCACCGCTTTGCACCTGCACCGCAGCCGTGTCGAGCAGGCGGTGGGCGGCGGCCAGGGCCAGGCTGCCGGCAGCCACATCCAGCGTGCTGGCGGCCAGGCTGCCGGTGACGGCCAGCGTGCCGCCTTCAACCCGCGTGTGGCCGCTGTAGGTGTTGACGCCGGCCAGCGTGAAGGTGGACGCGCCGGCCTTGACGAGGCCGCCGCTGCCCGATGCGACACCGGCAAAGCTGCTGTCGCCACCGACACCGGTGGTGGCGGTAAAACCGGCCAGCGCCAGGTTGCCGCCGCCGGTGAGCGTGCCCAGGGTCTGGTCACCGGCCAGCTGCAGCGTGGCGCCGGTGTCCAGTGTCACGGCGGGCAGGGCGCTCAGGCGCTGGCCGCTGCTGAGCGTCAGCACACCCGCCTGCACCGCCAGCGTGCTGGCCGCACTGGTGCCGCTGAGCGTGCTGTTGCCCGCAGAACTGAGCGCACCCGCGCCCAGGTTGGCCAGCACGGTGCCACCGTCCAGGGCCACGCTGCTGGCGCTGAGCGTGCCGCTGCCGCCCAAGGTGCCGGCCAGCGCCAGCGTGCCCACGGTGTCGTCGCCAGCCAGCGTAAGCACCGCGTCGCGCGCCACCTGCACGGCCGTGGTGTCGGCCAGGCGGCTGGCCGACGCCAGCGCCAGCGTGCCAGCTTGCACATCGATGGCTGCAGACTGCAGCGTGCCGGCCACCGCCAGCGTGCCACCCTGCACCACGGTGCTGCCGGTGTAGCTGCTGGCGCCGCTGAGCGTGAAGCTGCTGTTGCCGGCTTTGACGAGGCCGCCGCTGCCTGCCAGGCCGCCTGCAAAGCTGCTGTCGCCCAGGCTGCCCGTGCTGAGCGTAAAGCTGCCCAGTTGCACGCTGCCACTGCCGGCCAGTGAACCGATGGCCTGCGATGCACCCAGTGCCAGCGTGGCACCGCCGGCCACGGTGACGGCCGGCCCGAAAGGCCCCGCCACCAGCCGGTTGGGCGCGCTCAGGGTCAAGCTACCTGCGTCCACGGCCACGGTGCCGGCGGCCACCGTGCCATTGATTGAACTGGCGCCCACCGAGCGCATGTCGCCCGCGCCCAGTTGGGCGTCCAGCGTGGCGCCGTCCAGCGCATAGGTGGCGGCGCTGAGCGTGCCGGTGCCAGCCAGCGTGCCGGCCAGGGCCAGCGACGCCACGGTGTCGTCGCCGGCCAGCGTCAGGCGTGCGCCAGTGGCCACGGCCACGGCGGCGTTGTCGGCCAGGCGGTGGGCCGAGGCCAGGGCCAGCGTGCCGGCACTCACGAGCACGTCTTGTGATGCCAGCGTGCCGGTCAAGACCAGCGTACCGGCGTCCACCCGCGTGCTGCCGGTGGTGGTGTTGGCGCCGGCCAGCGTGAAGCTGCTGCTGCCCTGTTTGACCAACGGGCCGGTGCCGGCCAGAACGCCGTCAAATTGGCTGTCACCCAGCGTGCCGGTGCTCAGCGCAAAGTTGCCCAGCGCCACGGTGCCAGCGCCGGCCAGGCTGCCTATGGTCTGCGCGGCACCCAGCTGCAACATGGCGCCAGTGGCCACGGTGACGGCTGGCACGGCCACCAGGCGGTTGACGGCGGTGAGCGTGAGCGTGCCCCCGTTCACTGCCACTGTGCTGGCGGCGGCCGTGCCGCTGAGCGTGCTGTTGCCGCTGGACGCCAAGGTGCCGGCGCCCAGGTTGGCCGTGGCGGTGCCACCGGCCAGCGTGTAGGTGGCGGCGCTGAGTGTGCCCGTGCCGCCCAGCGTGCCTTGCAGGGCCAGCGTGCCCACGCTGTCGTCACCGGCCAGGGTCAACAGTGCACCTGTGGCCACGTTGACGGCGGCGGTGTCGGCCAGCCGGTGCGGCGCACCCAGGGCCAGTGTGCCGGCATCGACCTGCACACTTTGTGAAGCCAGCGTGCCCAACACGGCCAGCGTGCCGGCTTGCACCACGGTGCTGCCGGTGTTGGTGCTGGCGCCGCTGAGCGTGAAGCTGCCGCTGCCTTGTTTGATGAGGCCACCGCTGCCGGCCAGGACGCCGGCAAAGCTGCTGTCGCCGCCCACGCCGCTGCGCAGCGTAAAACTCTGCAGGCCCACGTTGCCGGCGCCGGCGAGTGTGCCCAGGGTTTCATCGCCACCCAGAGCGAGCGTGGCGCCACTGGCCACCGTCAGGGCTGGCAAGGCCGTCAACCGCTGGGCCGCTCCCAGCGTGAGCGTGCCGCTGCTCACGGCCACGCTGCTGGCAGCGCTGGTGTTGTTGATGCGGCTGTTGCCGGTGCTGACCAGGTTGCCGGCGCCCAGGTCCAGATCGGCGGTGCCGCTGTTCAGCGTGGTGGTGCTGGCCGTCAGCGTGCCTGTGCCTTGCAGTGTGCCGGCCAGCGTGAGCTGGCCCAGTGTGTCGCTGCCATTCAGGCGCAGCGTGGCACCGCTGGCCACGGTGGCCGATGCGGTGTCGGCCAGGCGGTCGGCGGCACCCAGGTTCAGGCGGCCGGCATTGACGGCCACCGTGGTGGCGGCCGACGTGCCGTTCAAGCTGCTTTCGCCCGTGGACAACAGCGCGCCGCCCCCCAGGTTGGCGTTGGCCGTGCCGCCGCTCAGCGTGGTGGTGGCCGCGCTGAGCGTGCCCGACCCTGCCAGCGTGCCAGCCAGCGTCAGTGTGGCCACGCTGTCGTTGCCGTTGAGGCTGAGCGTGGCGCCGCTGTCCACGGTGATGGCCGAACTGTCGGGCAGCACGTCCGCTGCCGCTGCGGCCAGGGTGCCGGCGGCCACCGTGGTGGCGCCGGTGTAGGTGTTGGGGCCGCTGAGCGTGAAGGCCGTGACGCCTTGTTTGACGAGCGCGCCGCTGCCGCTGATGACACCCGCGAACGTGCTGTCGCCAGCCACGCCGGTGTTCAGGGTGTGGGTGGCCAGGGCCACATTGCCGCTGCCTGACAAGTTGCCCAGCGTGTGGTTGCCGCCGAGTTGCAGGCTGCTGCCCGTGGCGACGGTGACTGCAGGCAGTGCCGTCAGCCTGTTGGCCGCGCTCAGCGTCAGCGTGCCGCCGTTGATCAACACGGTGCCCACTGCTGCCGTGCCGTTGACCGTGCTGCTGCCGTTGGATGACAAGGCGCCGCTGCCCAGGTTGGCGATGACGGTGCCGCCGTCCAGCGCATAGATCGCAGCCGTGAGCGTGCCACTGCCGCCCAGCGTGCCGGCCAGGGCCAGCGAAGCCACCGTCTCAT
>CAZUKT010000079.1:0-12119 GCA_964620975.1 uncultured Rubrivivax sp.
CGGCCACCGGCGGTGCCCACACACTGCACACGGCGGCCGGCGCCGAAGCCGCCAAGCTGCCTGGCGCGGCCGCAGCCGGTGGCCCGCTGACGGGCACCCAGGCGCAGTCCCTTGCGCCTGGCGCCACGGCCGCTGCCAGCGCCACGGCGCACAACGCACAGGTCGCGCTGGCGGTGAACGCCACGAACGCCGCAAACGCCGCAAACAGCACGAACGGCACGAACGCCGCAATCGATGCCCACGCCGCCCACACCCCAGCAACACGGCCCCCAGGCACAGGCAGCGAAGCCACAGCCAACCCCGCCAGCGCATCGCCCGTGGCCGCAGCATTGGCCGACGCGCAGACCCAGCTCAGCGCATCGTGGGCAGCTGTGGCGGCGGCCACCGATGCAGCCACTGCCGCCAGCGCACTGCAAGGCGCCGCCGCGCCCGCGCCGTTGGCCGCCGGCAGCAGCCCGTCGGCCCCGGCCGCGCCCACGGATGCACAGATTGCGGCGCCGCCCGGCAGTGCCAGCTTTGCGCCACAACTGGGGGCGCAGATCACCACCTTTGCCCGCAACGGCATCGAGCACGCCAGGCTGCACCTCAACCCGGCCGACATGGGGCCGGTGATGGTGCAGATACAACTTGACGGCCAAACCGCGCAGATCCACATGTCGGCCGACCACGCCGCCACGCGCCAGGCCCTGGAGCAGGCCATGCCCACGCTGGCCAGCGGCCTGCGCGAGGCCGGCCTCACGCTGGCCGGCGGTGGCGTCTTTGAGCAAGCGCAGCAGGCACAAGACCAGTCACAGGCACGGGGCGACACAGCACGCGGCAAGCAGCCCGACACCAGCGCCCCACGCGGCACCGACGCCGACACGCAGCCCGACACCGCCGTGCAGCGCCGCCGAGGCGTGGTGGACCTGGTGGCCTGATCTGCCTGCCCCGCCATCGGCGGGGTGGCCCCCCGGCCCTTTGTAGTGCGGCTTTCGGCCCGCTTTTCACGGCATCCCGCCGCGACACGGCTCTCAATAATGGCTTCAACCCGCCGACCGCGCGCATCCCAAAAACGCGCGGCGGGCAGAGCCCCAAGGAGCCCGCATGTCCACCGCCCCGGCCGTTGAAGCCCCCACCACCGCCGCGCCCGCCAAGGGCAAGAAAAAGCTGATCATCATCATCGCCGCTGCGGCCGTGGTGCTGCTGGGCGGCGGCGGTGGCGCTTTCTACGTGATGAAGAAAAACGCCGCCGCCGCCGAAGCCGCTGCGGCGGCTGAAACCGATGGCGAAGCCGACGCCGGGGGCCACGCCAAACCTGCCGCCAAGGCCGGCAAGCACGACCCCAAGTCAGCGCCGGTGTTCGTGCCCATGGATCCCTTCACGGTGAACCTGGCCGACCGTGACGCCGAGCGCTATGCGCAGATCGGCATCACGCTGGAGATAGACGACCCGCACACCGCCGATCAGCTCAAGGCCTACATGCCGGCCGTGCGCAACAACATCCTCATGGCCATTGCCGACCGCACCGCAGGCGACCTGATGGGCCGCGAAGGCAAGGCGCAGCTCGCCGCCAAGATCATCCGCGAGACCTCACGCGCACTGGGCGTGGACGTGCCCGAAGACGAAGCCGACACCGACGAAGCGGCCGCCGACGACAAGGCCGCACCGAAGAAGAAGAAAAAGAAGAAGGCTGCCGCACCCTCGCTGCCCATACGCGCCGTGCACTTTTCAAACTTCATCATTCAATGAGCACAAGCCAAGTCGCTTGCCACTTGCCTGAACCCGCCGCGCCAAACGCCAAATGAACCAGCAGATCCTGTCGCAAGACGAAGTTGATGCACTGCTGCAGGGCATCACCGGTGAGAGCCAGAAGCTGGAGCAGGACGACGGCCCTGTCTCGGGCCTGCGTGAATACGACCTGGCCAGCCAGGAACGCATCGTCCGCGGCCGCATGCCGACCATGGAAGTGATCAATGAACGCTTTGCACGCAACATCCGCATCGGCCTGTTCAACCTGATCCGCAAGAGCCCTGAAGTGGCCATCGGTGGCATCAAGGTGCAGAAGTTCAGCGCCTTCCTGCGCGAGATCGTGGTGCCCACCAACTTCAACATCATGGCCGTCAAACCGCTGCGTGGCAGCGGGCTGATCGTGTGCGATCCGAGCCTGGTGTTTGCGGTGATCGATTCGCTGTTTGGCGGCATGGGCAAGTTCCACACACGCATTGAAGGACGCGACTTTTCTCCCACCGAACTGCGTGTGATCCAGCGCCTGGTGGAAGTGATCGTGGCCGAGTACAAGAAGGCCTGGATCGGCATCTACCCGGTGGAGCTGGAGTACCAGCGCTCCGAGATGCAACCGCAATTTGCCAACATCGCCACGCCCAGTGAGATCGTGGTGGCCACCAACTTCACCCTTGAAGTGGGCGAGACATCAGGCTCCATCCACTTCTGCGTGCCCTACAGCACGCTGGAGCCGATACGTGACGTGCTGTACAGCACCATCCAGGGTGACTCCGTCGAGCCCGACCGGCGCTGGGTCAACCTGCTCAAGCAGCAGATCCAGGCCGCCGAGGTGGACCTGGTCGCCGAACTGGCGCACGCGCCGGCCACCGTAGAGCAACTGCTGGCCTTCAAGCCGGGTGACTTCATTGAACTGGACCTGGACCCGATCATCCAGGCCAAGATCGACGGCGTGCCGGTGTTTGACTGCCACTACGGCACCTCCAACAACCACTACTCGGTCAAGGTGGAAAGGCTCATTGCCTCGCACCAACAGGGCTGGATCGCAGAAAAGTCATGAACCTGCCGCAGCCCTGCCCGCCCCACACCGCCTGCGCGCTTGCCTGCAGGCGCCCAACCCCATTGACGACTTGCGGAGACGCACATGTCCGCTGAACCCGACACCCCCATGTCCGAAGAGGACAAGATGGCCGCCGAATGGGCCGCCGCGCTGTCTGAGAGCAAGTCCACCAGCACGGGCAACGAGGTCGCCAGCGAAGTGGCCGCGCCGGCCGAGACGGTGGCACCCGCGTCCTTCACCAAGTTTGCGCCCACGGGTGCAGGCAATGCCGACAACGACCTGAACATGATCCTGGACATCCCCGTCCAGCTGACCGTGGAACTGGGCCGCACACGCATCCCCATCAAGCACATCCTGCAGTTGGCACAGGGCTCGGTGGTGGAACTGGAAACCATGGCCGGCGAGCCCATGGACGTGCTCGTCAACGGCTACCTCATCGCCCAGGGCGAGGTGGTGGTGGTGAATGACAAGTTCGGCATCCGCCTGACCGACATCGTGACACCCAGCGAGCGCATGCGCCGCCTGTCAAGGATGTGATGGCCATGCAACCGGGCTGGGGTTCATTGCTGTGGTTTGTGTTCATCATCGCGATGATTCCGCTGGCCCTTTGGCTGCTCAAACGCACGCCGCTGGCCGGTGGCGGCATGGGCAAGGCCGGCACGCCGCACCTGGTGGCGGTGCTGCCGCTGTCGGCACAGCAAAAGCTGGTGACGGTGGAAGTGGGCCAGGGCGAAGAGCGCCTGTGGCTGGTGCTGGGCGTGTCAAGCCAGGGCATCCGCACCCTGCACACCATGGCCGCACAGAACAGCGCCGACGACCCCGCCTCGGCGCCGCCGCCGGCAGCGGCTTTTGCGCAGCTGCTGAGCCGTTTGCGTGGCCCGGGCTCGGGGGCTTGATGCGCGTACTTCGGCCGTTATTGATGCTGGCTGCCGGTGCCTTGCTGGCCGGCGCCGCGCTGGCCCAGCAGGGCTCGGCGCCGGGCCCGGGCGGCTTGCCACTGGTGATTGGCCAGGGGCCCGGCGGCACCAGCTATTCGGTGCCCATACAGACGCTGATCTTCTTTACCGCGCTGAGCTTCTTGCCGGCGGTGCTGCTGCTGATGACGGCCTTTACACGCATCGTCATCGTGCTCAGCCTGCTGCGCCAGGCCCTGGGCACGCAGGCCGCGCCGCCCAACCAGGTGATCGTGGGCTTGAGCCTGTTCCTGACCTTCTTCGTCATGTCCACCACCTTCGACAAGATCTACGACAAGGCCTACGCGCCCTATGCGGCGGGCACCATGGCGGTGGAGCAGGCCATGCAGGAAGGTGTCAAGCCGCTGCGCGAATTCATGATCAAACAAACACGGCAGAGCGACGTGCAACTGTTTGCCCGCCTGGCCAAGCTGCCCGCCACCGTGAAGGGCGAAGACGTGCCGCTGACGGTGCTGGTGCCAGCCTTTGTGACCAGCGAACTCAAAAGCGCCTTCCAGATCGGTTTCATGATCTTCATCCCCTTTCTCATCATCGACATGATCGTGGCTAGTGTGCTGATGAGCCTGGGCATGATGATGCTGAGCCCCGTGCTGGTGGCCCTGCCCTTCAAGCTGATGCTGTTTGTGCTGGCCGACGGCTGGAACCTGTTGCTGGGCTCATTGGCCGCGTCCTTCGTCACATGAGGTCCAGTACGTGTCGCAAGCCGTCTTGACCAAGGGCTTGCACGGATCCGGCTCTGCCGGTCCGTCGCAAGAGCCCCCCCGGGGGGTAGCGAACGCAGTGAGCTTGGGGGCCGATGGATGGATGCACAACAAGTCCTGAGCGCGGGCCAGCAAGGCCTGCTGATGCTGCTGATGGTGTCGGCGCCGGTGCTGCTGACGGTGCTGGTGGTGGGCCTGGTGGTCAGCATCTTTCAAGCCGCCACGCAGATCAACGAAGCCACGCTGAGCTTTGTGCCCAAGATCATTGCCGCCGTGGCCGTGCTGGCCATTGCCGGGCCCTGGATGCTGAGCACGCTGGTGGAGTATTTGCAGCAGGTGCTGCAGTCCATTCCGGCGGCGGTGGGCTGATGCGGGCTGGCCCGGCCGGGCCAGGTGCCCGCTGGCGGCCGCGAGAAGCAAAACCATGCTGACCTTCACCGAAGCACAACTCATGGCCTGGATCACGCCGCTGGTGTGGCCCTTTCTCAGGGCGTTGGCCTTGTTCAGTTCCATGCCCGTGCTCAGCACGCGCAACGTGCCAGCACGTGTACGCATCGGCCTGGCTGCGTTCATTGCCCTGGCCATGCAGTCCAGCCTGCCGCCGCCGCCGCCCGTGGCGCTGGATTCACCACTGGCGTTTTTGCTGGTGGCGCAGCAGCTCATCATTGGCCTTTCACTCGGCTTTGCCGTGCGCCTGGTGTTTTCGGCGGTGGAATTTGCGGGCGAAGTGATAGGCCTGCAAATGGGCCTGAACTTTGCGGGCTTCTTTGACCCGCTCTCGGCCGCCAGCGCCACCGCCGCCAGCCGATTTTTTGGCACCATGGTGGCCTGGCTCTTCATCGTCATCAACGGGCATTTGCTGGTGCTGGTGGCACTGGCGCAAAGCTTCACGGCATTCCCCGTGAGCCCCGAACCCTTTGCCTTTTTGCACCAGGTTCAACCGCACCGCTGGGGTGCAGAAATATTTGCCACCGGGCTGTGGATTGCGCTGCCACTGGTGACCATGCTGCTGTTCATCAACATCGTGCTGGGTGCCATCTCGCGCGTGGCGCAGCAGATCAACATCTTTGCCGTCGGCTTCCCCATCACGCTGGGCGTGGGCTTGCTCGGTTTGCTGCTGACGCTGCCGGCCATGACGCAGCCCTTCACCATGGCGCTGGAGCGGCTGCTGGAAAATTTCCGCTGAGGCGCCCAGACGCAGCGCACGCCCGCGTGCCAAGGGCACGGGGCCGTGCGCCGGTGGCGGCGCCGTCGTCGTCAGGCAGTCTTGCGGCGCGTCAGCGCCAAGCCCAACAAGCCAATACCCAACAGCGCCAATGAGGCCGGTTCGGGCACGCTCGTGACGAAGGAGCTGTGTGCGTCCTGGAACACACCCGTCGTGCTGGGTTTGAAGGTGTACTGCACGCCCACGGTTTCGCGCGGGCTGAAGGCCGCGTAGCCGTGGATCGGGTCGTGCGCGCCGTCAAAGCTGGACAAGTTGGTGATGAAGGAGTTTGCTGGCAATTCGTAAAAGCGGGCCAGCGCGGCCGTGCCAATGCCGGTGATGGCACTGTCAATGGCCGCCGCAACGATGCGCTCGCTGTTGCCCGCCAGCACGGCCAGCGAATACACGAGTTGGCCACCGCCGCCGTAGCCGCCCGCATAGCCGGTGCTGGCGTCCCAGGTGAGGCCCACGTCGTAGTAATCCACGCCGCCGATTTGAGTTTCTGACAGCGTGACGAAGCCGCCCACGCCGTCGGGAATGTCGGTGGTGCTGTACAGCTTGAACACGCTGCCGCCGTCACCGTCGGTGACCATGCCCGCGCCAGCGCCGGCTGCAGCACATCGCTGCGGACCGAACCGGGGTAGGCTCGCGCTCATGATGCACACCTTTGCCTGCTCCAGCCCGCAGGTTCCCGAGACCCTCAAATTGATCGCGTTGTTCGTCGTCACTCGCTGTTGGCGCAGGCAACGGGCGTTTCGCGTGTCGGGCAGCCACCGCCGGGCGGCGCTGGCGGCTGGGCACAAGCGGTGCAACCAGGGGGTCGCGTTTGAAGCCCCCCGATGGCCCCGGCGGTGTCGGCAGCCGGCCGGGGGCACTGCATGAACGATGCCCTGCTGGCCGGTGGCACCGGCCTCATCGGGCGCGAAGTGGCCACGCAATGGCTCGGCCCGGGCACGCTGCACCTGATGTTGCGCCGAGCCCGCAGCGGCGCACAGCCGGCCACGCGCTGGCAGCAAGACCACGTGGTGGACTTTGCTGCTGCGGCGGGCCTGCCCGCCCTGCCCCGCGCCACGCAGGCCTTTTGCTGCCTGGGCACCACACTCAAGGTGGCGGGCTCGCAGGCGGCATTTCGCGCCGTGGACCTGGACGCCGTGCTGGCCTTTGCGCGCGCCGCGCGGCAGGCCGGTGTGGCGCGTTTTGCCGTGGTTTCGGCGCTGGGCGCCAGTGCCCGGTCGGCCAGCTTCTACAGCCGCGTCAAGGGCGAGATGGAAGCCGCCGTGGCCACGCTGGGCTTTGAATGCCTGGTGATCGCACGCCCGTCTTTGCTGGCCGGTGACCGCCACACGCTGGGCCAGGCGGCGCGCCCCGCAGAACGGCTGGCGCTGGCCCTGACACAGCCTCTGGCCAGGCTGATACCGGCGGCCTGGCGGCCCATAGACGCGGCCACCGTGGCGCGGGCCATGCGGCGCGCGCTGGCCGCAGGCACACCGGGTGTGCACATCATTGAATCAGCGGCCTTGCAGCAGTTGGGGCGGCCAGCGGCCCGATGAGCCGCTCCGGGTTGTGCCGGGGGCAGCGCTGGGTATTGCGGGGTATTGCGGGGCATTGCGGGCATTGCGGTCATTGCGGTCATTGCGGTCATTGCGTCAGGCGCAACACGGGCGCGGTGCCAACGGCAGCGCGCCGTCAAACAAACACGCCTTCGCGCAGCCACTTGGTGGCAACCCACTTTTCGCCCGCCGTGACCGGCGCGCCCCCATGCAGCGTGCGCGTGCTGGGGTGGGGCCGGTCGTAGCTGAAAAACACAGCGTTGCCGCGCACGGGCGTCACGTCCAGGCCCACGTCGGGGAACACGGTGGCGCCGCCCCCTTGTGGGGTGTTGAGGTACATCACCAGCGTGCCCACACGTTGGCCGCCGCGCTGCAGGATGCGCGGCGCGCCCGGCAGGGCCGGGTCAAAGTAATCGTGGTGCGGCCGGTATTCGGCCCCCGGCAGGTAGCGCAGGATCTGCAGGCCTTCGCCATGCAGCACGGGCCAGCGCAGCAGGGTGGCAATGCGCTGCTCGATGCGCTGGATCAGCGGGTGCTCGCCGCGCTCGAAGAACATGCCGTCGCTGGTGCGTGCGGCATTGACTTCACTGCCGCCGGTGTTGTTGTCCACGGTCTCGCTGCGCAACAGGCGCGGTGCGGCCAGGGCCATGAGCTCGTCACATTCGCTGTCGGTCATGAAGCCCCCCAGCAGCACCACACGCGGGTGGCGCAGCGTCAGCAACACACGCAGCGCGTGGCCGTCCACGTTCAACTCCGCAGGCGCACCTTCCAGCGCAGGCTCGGGCACGGCGCTGGGGGTGAAGTTGGGCTTGTCTGCGTCTTCGGGGCCCGGTTCGGCCAGGCGTTCGCGCAGGGTTCTTTCCATCGCGGCCACGGCCACCGACTCTTCCCAGCCGCTGGCGCGCATGGCAGCTATCACGTCTTGCGGGCGGCAGCCGGCTTCGGCCTGGTCCACGATCCAGCGGCGCAATTCGGGGGTGACTGTTTGCATGGCGGTCTGCATGTCGTTTTGCAAGGCGGTTTGCACGGCGGTTTGCACGGCGGCGTTCTTGGCGCGCATTCTGGCAGCGGCACCGGGGGTCGCAGCCGGCAGGCCGGTGGCTTTGTCAGGTCCCCGGGCTGTTTTTCTGGGGGGTCAGCGTGAGGTGGCCGGTGGCCGGGCAGGCCGCCTGAAAACCAGCCGCGTGGGCAACGATGCGGCCCGCGCCAGCGCGTAGCCGTCGGCGTCAAAGGCCTCCAGCGCCTTGGTGCTGCGTGCACGCTGCAGCACGGCAAAACGGGCCATCAGGCCGCGGGCCTTCTTGGCATAGAAGCTCACGATCTTGTGCGTGCCATCGGGCTGCGACTCTTCAAACACGCAGTCCACCACGCGGGCGCGCAGGGCCGGGCGCAGCGCCACGCGGCTGTATTCCACCGACGCCAGGTTCACGACCGTTGGCGTGGCCTCTTCGGCCTGGCGCTGGTTGATGTAGGCGGCCACCGTGTCACCCCACCAGGCGTACAGGTCCTTGCCACGGGGGGTGGCCAGCGCCGTGCCCATTTCCAGGCGGTAGGGCTGCAGGCGGTCCAGCGGACGCAAAGCGCCGTACAGGCCCGACAGGATCACCACGTGTTCTTGCGCCCAGCTCAGGTCGGCCGTCTTCAGTGTCCTGGCGTCAAGCCCGTCGTACACGTCGCCGTTGAAGGCCAGCGCGGCAGGCTTGCTGTTGCCTGCCGTGGCCTGCGGTTGCCAGGCGGCATAACGCGCCACGGTCAGGCCGGCGAGCTTGTCGGACAGATCCATCAACGACGCCACCTGTGCCGGCGTCTTGGGGCGCAGCACCTTGATCAATGCAGCGGCTTCGTCGGTGAACAGGGGATCGGTGGCCTTCTTGCGCAGGGCGGCCGGCACCGGGGTGTCGTAGTCCAGGCTCTTGGCGGGGGACAGCAGGAACAGCATGGGGATGGCGCTTGCGATTGCGGTGGTTTTGGGGCGGTGTGCGGCAGATGTGTGTGGCAGATGTGTCTGGCAGATGTCTGGGCCGGTGTGTGCAGCGGAACCATTGGAACGGCGTTCGGCGGGTCCATCGGCGCGTTTACCGACACGTCTACCGGCGGCGCGCCGTTCTACGCATCAATCGTCGCGCTGCGGCACCGCGCCCATGGCGGCTTGCCAGGTGCGCAGCGGGATGTGGCTGCGCAAGCGGTGCAAGGCGCAGTCGATGAGCGCAGGATGCAGCGTGTGGCCCACACCCTGGGCGATGTCCAGCGTGGCGTCGCCCTGCAAGTCTGCCAGTGCGGCAAGCGCCTGGCGCGAGCCGTCGGCCGGGATGTCGGTGTCGTCGGCGCCGTGAAACAAGTGCAGCGTGGTGTGGCGCGGCGCCGCCAGCGGCGGCGTGGCCAGCGCGCCGCCAAAGGCCAGCACGCGGCCGGCGATGCCGTCTTCTTGCAGCGCCAGCGCCAGTGCCAACACGGCGCCTTGCGAAAACCCGCCCAGGCAGGTGGCGGCAGGCCCCACGCGCAGCCGTTGCTGCTGGGCATGCACCCATTGGCGCAGGCCGGGCAGTGCGTCGGCCACGCGCTGCGGCCAGACATCGGGCGTGAGGCCGTCGGCGCTGTACCAGTGGCGGGCCACGTCGTCACCCGGCAGCGCCTGCGGCGCATCGGGCGCCAGCACGGCGGCTTGCGGAAAAGCCAGCCGCAGCGCCTGCGCCAGCGGTGCCATGCTGCGCCCGTCTGCGCCCCAGCCGTGCAGCAGCAGTATCAGTTGTTGCGGGTCGCCCTGGGCGGGCAGCCATTCAATGGGCACATTCATGCGCAGGATTGTGCCGCCGCCTTGAACGTGGGCTGCTTGCACTTGACCCTGCGCATGCCCATCCCCATCCCCATGCCCATCCCCATGCCCTTGGCCGTGGGTGCCCAGGCCCGCCGGCGCCATGTCAGCGGAAGTTGCGGCTGTGTGTGGCCAGGCCTTGCAGCAGCGCCGAATGGTCCACCAGCGTCTTGGCCACCAGGTGCCGCACCTCGCCTTCCCGCTGCCACACGCCGTACACCGTGAGCAGCGTGCTGGCCAGCAGGGCGCGGCGCTGGGTTTCGGCCACGGCCGGCCAGACGATGACGTTGACCGCGCCGGTGTCGTCTTCCAGCGTCACAAAGACCACGCCCTTGGCTGTTTCGGGCCGCTGGCGGTGGGTGACGATGCCGCTGGCACGCGCCAGGCGGCCGCTGGGGTAGCCCATCAACACGGCTGCGGGCTGCACACGGAAGGCGTCCAGCTGCTTGCGCAGCAGCGCCACCGGGTGCTGGGTCAGGCTCAGGCCCAGCGTGCGGTAGTCGGCCAGCACGGTGCTGGCGGCGCTGGGCGCGGGCAGCGTGGCCGGTGCCTCGTGGGTGCGTGTGTGCTGCAGCAGCGCGGTGGCGCGCGTGTCCACGCCGGCCACGGCCCAGGCCGCCACGTGGCGGTGGCCGGCCAAGGGCAACAAGGCGTCAGCCTGCGCCAGCAGCGCCAGGGCGTGCGTGTCCAGCAACGCGCGGCGGGCCAGGTCTTCGGCACTGCTGAAAGGGGCTTGGGCGCGTGCCGCCAGCAGGCGTTCGGCCGCTTCTCGGCGCAGGCCGCTGATGCGGTTCAGGCCCAGGCGCACGGCACGCAGGCCGCAGGTGAAGGCACCGTCGGCCGGTGGCGCCCACGCCTCTTGCAGCGTTGATTCCCATTCACTGCACACCACGTCCACCGGCAGCACCACCACGCCGTGTTCTCGTGCGTCACGCACCAGTTGCTCCGTGGCATAAAAGCCCATGGGCTGGCTGTTCAGCAAGGCGGCCAAAAAGGCATCGGGATGGTGGCACTTGAGCCAGGCACTCACGTACACCAGCAGCGCAAAACTGGCGGCGTGGCTTTCAGGAAAACCGTATTCACCAACTCCTTGAATCTGCTTGAAGATGCGCTCGGCGTACTCCGGCTCGTAACCCTTGGCCACCATGCGGCCCACCAGCCGTTCATGAAACGGGCCCAGGCCGCCCTTGCGCTTCCAGGCCGCCATGGCGCGGCGCAGTTGGTCGGCTTCACCCGGTGTGAAGTCAGCCGCCAGGATGGCCAGTTGCATCACCTGTTCCTGGAAGATGGGCACCCCCAGCGTGCGCTCCAGCGCCTGCTTCACTTCGGCGCTGGGGTAGTCCACCGCCTCTTCGCCGCTGCGCCGCTTGAGGTAGGGGTGCACCATGCCACCCTGGATGGGGCCGGGCCGCACGATGGCCACCTCGATCACCAGGTCGTAAAAACAGCGCGGCTGCAGGCGCGGCAGCATGCTCATCTGGGCCCGGCTTTCGACCTGGAAGGTGCCTATGCTGTCGCCCCGGCACAGCATCTCGTAGCTGGCCGCGTCTTCGGCCGGCACCTGGTGCATCTCCAGCACGCGGCCGAGTTTGTCACCCACCAAAGTCAGCGCACGGCGTATGGCGCTGAGCATGCCCAGGGCCAGGATGTCGACCTTGAGCAGGCCCAGCGCGTCCAGGTCGTCCTTGTCCCACTGGATCACACTGCGGTCGGCCATGGCCGCGTTTTCTACCGGCACCAGGCGGGCCAGGTCGTCGCGTGCAATGACAAAACCGCCCGGGTGCTGGCTCAGGTGGCGCGGAAAACCGATGAGCGTGGCCGTCAGCTCCATCCACAGCCGGCACAGCGGCGCGTCGGGGTCGAAGCCGTTTTCACGCAGTCGCTCGGGGTGACCAGGGTGCCCGGCGGCGGCCGTGTCCCCCTCGGGCGGCGGCGGCGCCGCAGGCGTCTCGGGCCCTGGATCCCACCAGTGCTGGCTCTTGGCCACGGCGTCAATGCGCTCCAGGTCTATGCCCAGCGCACGCCCCACATCACGCAGCGCCGAACGTGGCCGGTAGCTGATGACCACACCGGTCAACGCGGCGCGGTGGCGGCCGTAC
>CAZUKT010000080.1:0-726 GCA_964620975.1 uncultured Rubrivivax sp.
CCGTTTTGGCATCGTGGCGCGGCTGGAGTTCTACACACCCGAGGAGTTGTCGCGCATCGTCACCCGCTCGGCCGGTTTGCTGAAGGTACCCATCGACGCCGCCGGTGCATTGGAAATTGCGCGCCGCAGCCGCGGCACACCGCGCATCGCCAACCGGCTGCTGCGCCGCGTGCGTGACTACGCACAGGTCAAGGGCGACGGCAGCATCGACACCCCGCTGGCCGACCGGGCCCTGAAGATGCTGGACGTGGACCCGCTGGGTTTTGACGTCATGGACCGCAAGCTGCTGGAAGCCGTGATCCACCGCTTTGACGGTGGCCCCGTGGGGCTGGACAACGTGGCGGCGGCCATCGGCGAAGAGTCCGGCACCATCGAAGACGTGATCGAGCCCTTTCTCATCCAGCAGGGCTACCTGCAGCGCACCCCACGCGGCCGCGTGGCCACGGCCGCAGCCTGGCGCCATCTTGGCCTGACGCCACCGGCCGCCAGCGCCGGGCTCTTTGAAGCCTGAACCCCTTTCTTTGTGACAAATTTGTGCGCCGGCACGGGCAGCCGCAGTCAAGACCTCACAAGTTGTTGCCAGTAGCGGGCTACAGACCGCGCGCCAGCGGCCGAAATCCAGATCAGTGAGCGGGTAAGGGCGGCTGAGGTCAGCTGCCGGGGCGGACAACCGCCCAGCGCCGCGCAAGAAAGGTCTGTTTCATGATGCCCATGCGCTACCGCGGG
>CAZUKT010000080.1:736-12078 GCA_964620975.1 uncultured Rubrivivax sp.
CTGATGATGGCCGTGGCTGTGGCCGCTGTGCTGATGGCCATTGCCGGGCCCAGCTTTCAGCAGGCCCTGAACAGCAACCGCCTGTCCAGCGTGGCCAACGAACTGACGGGTGCCGTGCAACTTGCGCGCGCCGAAGCCGTGCGTGCCAATCGCCGTGTCACGCTTTGCAGTTCCAGCGACGGCAGTGCCTGCACACACGCCACCGCCACTTGGGCAGGCTGGATCCTCTTTGTCGACACCGACGCCGACGGCACGCGCGACAGCACCGAGCCCGTGGTCAAGTCGGGCACTTTCGACACGCCGGTGGTGGGCAAGTCCAGCGCCAACATCACGGCCGTCCACGAACAAATCACCTTCCGGGGTGACGGCACGGCCCGCGGCTCAGACAGCCAGACCCTGCTCACCGGCACGCTGGCGGTGTGCGTGGCCACCACGCAGCCGGCAGAAAACGTGCACGACGTGAGCCTGGCCTTTGGCAGCCGCACCGCCGTGCGCCGCCGCAACGGTGCGGGCGTTTGCAGCACGCCCGGTGACTCTTGAACACGGGCCGCACCATGAAGCCTTTCCACACCCCTGCACAGCGCCGCACCCCGCAACGGCAACACGGCGTGAGCCTGGTCGAAGTGCTGGTGTCTGTCGTCGTGGTGTCACTGGGCCTGCTGGGCGCGGTGGCGCTGCAGGCCACCGCGCTGCGCAACAACCAGGGCAGCTACGAGCGCACGCAGTCGTCCATCCTCACGCAGGGCATCTTTGACGCCATGCGCGCCAACCTGAGCGCCGTCACTTCCGGGGGCTACAACACCGGCGACTGGGTCTGCACCGCGCCCAGCGCCAACAGCTTGGCCAGCCGCGACATTGCGCGCTGGGTCAACAGCCTGCACGGCCAGATCCACCCCGGCGCCTGCGGCAGCATCAGTTGCACCGCCAACGCCTGCACGGTCAGTGTGCGCTGGGACGACTCGCGGGCCACGCAAGGCGCCACCGACCAGCGTGTCACGCTGAAGGCACAGCTATGAACGCCGTGAACGCACTGCACGGGGGCCGCGCCCGCCAGCCGCTGGCCATGCGCCAGCGCGGCTTTGGCCTCATCGAGGTGATGGTGGCGCTGGTGCTGGGCCTGGTGGTGGTGGGCGGCGCCGTGGTGCTGCTGATGACCACGCGGCAGGCCAATTCGACCACTGAAAACCTGTCCCGCGTGCAGGACTCGGTGCGCACCAGCTTTGACCTGGTGTCGCGTGAAATTCGTGAAGCCGGTGGCACCCCGTGCGACGCCCAGCAGGTGCCGGCCAATGTGCTGCACGGCGCCCAGTTGGTGCCACCCACGTGGTGGGCGTCCTGGGACGACCCCGTGCGCGGCTACACCGGCAGCACCGCATTCCCTGGCGCGGCCTTTGGCAGCGCGGTGGGTGAACGCGTGGACGGCACGTCGGCCATCGTGGCCCGCTATGGCGCCCCGTACGAAAGCATTGCCGTGGTCAGCCACGTGCCCGCCACCGCCACGTTCACGATGAACAAGCCCGAGCACAGCGTGCGCGCCAACGACGTCGTCATGGTCTGCAACTACAAACACGCGGCCATCCTGCAGGTGACTGCGGTGGACACGGCGGCGGGCACGGTCACCCACGCCGACACCGCAGGTGCGCCGGGCAACTGCAGCAAAGGCCTGGGCTGGCCCACCGTGTGCACCGCCACCGGCACCACGTTCGAATTCACCTCCGGTTCACTCTTCGGCCGCTTCATTGCCGTGGGCTGGTACATCGGCAACAACGGCCGCGCCAGCACCGGCGGCCGCTCGCTCTACCGCGTCACACGCGGCGGCGTGGAAGAAGTCGCCGAAGGCGTGCGCGACATGCAGATCACCTACCTCACCCCCACCGGCACCGACTACGTGGTGGCCACCTCGGTG
The DNA here is from genome assembly GCA_964620975.1 of uncultured Rubrivivax sp. Classification (GTDB taxonomy): domain Bacteria; phylum Pseudomonadota; class Gammaproteobacteria; order Burkholderiales; family Burkholderiaceae_C; genus Rubrivivax. The sequence continues at coordinate 2,643 of CAZUKT010000080.1, forward strand.
TCCAACTGGGCCGAGGTGCTGGCGGTGCGCTTTGACATCAGCTTTGAAAGCCCCGACTCCAGCGTCGGCACCAACGGCACAGCCCAGCGCCTGACGCGCGACGTGGGCTTCACGGTCAACCTCAGAAACCTCCAGCCATGATCACCCGCAGGTCGGGCCGCGCACCTCAACGCGGCATCTCGCTCATCATCAGCCTGGTGCTGCTGGTGGTGGTGACACTCATCGCGCTGGGCAGCATGCGCGGTGTGGTGCTGCAAGCCCGCATGAGCGGCACCACCTACGACCGCAGCCTGGCGTTCCAGGCCGCCGAAGCCGCGCTGCGCGAAGCCGAGCGCCGCGCCGCCACGGCATCCAGCGCCGACATCCCGGCCAACGGCTGCAGCAATGGCTACTGCGCCACACCTGCGCTGGACAGCACCCCCCGCTGGTCCGACGACGCCTTTACCGGCTGGCGCATCGCCGTGGCGGCGGCGCCCACCGAGGCCCCCACGCCCGAAGCCGTGGTCGAAGACATGGGTGACGCGCCCAACTGGGCAGGCTGCGAGTACGAGATTCCGCGGCAACCCAATTGCAGCACCCGCCGCTATCGCATCAGCGCCCGCAGCACGGCCGACGGCCGTGCCTCGGTGCTGGTGCAAAGCCAGTACGCGGCGCCTTGATCACGCACCCCGATCGGCGCCCTTGCCCCACAGGAGGCCCCAGGCCATGAAGAACCACCGTCAACACCACCTCGCAGCCACGCCAGCCAAAGCCGCACCGGCCTTGCGTGCCGTGCAGGCCTTGCTGGCCACCGGTTTTGCGGCCTGCGCGCTGGTGGCCATGCCGTCGCGCGCCGAACTCAACATCGGCAACAACCCCCTGTACCTGGTCATGGGCAAGGCCAACGTGCTGGTGGTGCTGGACAACTCCAACAGCATGGACGAAGCCGCCAGTGGCGCAGCCGTGGGCAGCAACAGCGCCGCCAGCAAGAGTGAAATTGCACGTGGCGTGGTGCGTGGCCTGACCGACACCTACCGCAGCCGGGTCAACATGGGGCTCATGGCCTACCGGCAAAACACGCCTTCGAGCCACCACCTGCACAACTCGCCCTACGACGTGAGCTTCGACCCCGCGCACTACGACCCGGCCTGGACCGGTGCGCGCTCCAGCCCAGACCACAAGAAGTACCGCGTGCCCAACGCCAGTTCACCCGGCAACTACATCCACTACAACGTGGCGCTGCCGTTTTACTCGACATCAAACTACAGCAACGCGTTTTGTTATTCCAATACCGCCGACGCATCGGCGGACTTCAACAGTGCGGGCAGCAACACCGGCCCCTGGGACACCTACCGCTGCTACCAGGTCAAGACGGGCACGTCCAACGTGCTGCCGACCTGGGGCAACACCACTTCAGAAGCGGCAGCCGGATGGTCGAGCCTGTGGTTCACGAGTTCGTTCCACCCGACCGACAGCGACTATGCCCAGGGCATCCTGGACTTCGGGCGGTTCAACACCTGGAACTGGGTCAGCACCACCTGGTTCCGCAACGAGTCCCCGGGCCGCGGCTACCTGCACAACCCGCTCAAGGACCTGAGCGCGACACAGGCCACCGCCATCAAGACCAAGCTGGCCTGCAACGTGCCGGGCGACCCATCACCCTGCACCACCAGCGGCATCAAGAACGCCGGCCTCACCCCCATTGAAGGCACGCTGCTCACGGCACGGGACTACTACAAGGGCACATGGACCAACGCCGACGAGGGCTACACCGCCAGTTGTTACCCGCTGCCACTTTCATGCGGCAAGAACTTTGTGGTGCTGCTGACTGACGGCCTGCCGTCCACAGACAAAAACGGCACCACGCTCAGCGATCCGGCTGCGGCCATTGCGGCGGCCGCCACAGCCGCTGCCGCCCTGAAGGCCGACGGTGTGGAAACCTACGTCATCGGATTTGCCCTGCCCTACGGCACCGACCCGAGCACGCTGAACCAGATCGCCACGGCAGGCGGCACGGGCACGGCCTACAACGCCAGCGACACGGCCACGCTGGAAGCGGCCTTCAATGACATCTTTGGCGACATCTTCAAGAAGTCGTCGGCCTTTGGCTCGGTGTCGCAAAACTCCACCTCCATCAACACCGGCAGCGTGGTCTTCCAGGGCCGCTTTGACAGCACCGACTGGACCGGCGAAGTGGTGGCCATGCGCCCGCAGGCCGACGGCACGATGGTCAACTTGTGGAGCACCAGCGAAACCGGCCGCATCCCGGCGGCCGACGCCCGCAAGATGTACACACTGGCGCCGGGCGACGGCGGCCGCGAGCTCAAGGTGCTGAGCAACCTCAGCACCGACCAGAAGGCCGCGCTGAGCGCCGTCAACTGCAGCACCACGCTCACTGGCGACAGCTGCGCGCAAGCCCGCATCAACTGGCTGCGCGGCGACCGCAGCCTTGAAGACCCGGCCGGCCCGCTGCGCCGCCGCTCCAAGGTGCACGGTGACGTGATCAGCTCGTCGCCCTACTACGTGAAGGCCAGCAACACGCTGTTCGTGGGCGCCAACGACGGCATGCTGCACGCCATAGACGCCGCCACCGGCAACGAACGTTTTGCCTACGTGCCCAATGCCATTTTCAGCAAGCTCCACAAACTCACACAGCCGGCCTACAGCCACGAGTACTTTGTGGACGGCGAAATCGTCGTTTCCACCACCTACGAAACCCCAGCCAAGAACATCCTGGTGGGCACCCTGGGCCGAGGTGGCAAGGCGCTGTATGCACTGGACGTGACCGACCCGGCAGGGTTCAGCCCCAGCAAGGTGCTGTGGGAGTTCACCCACGCCGACCTCGGCCTGGTGCTGGGCAAGCCACTGATCGCCAAGCTCAACAACGGCAAGACCGCCGTCATCGTGGGCAACGGCTACAACAGCAGCACCGAGCGCGCCATGCTGTTCATCATCGACGTGGAGACCGGTGCGTTGATCCGCAAGATAGACACGCAGTCAGGCAGCAGCAGCGCCAGCAACGGCATGGCGTCGCCGCGCGGCTGGGACGACGACGGCAATGGCACGCTGGACAGCCTTTACGCCGGCGACATTCAGGGCAATGTGTGGAAGTTTGACCTGTCGTCAACCACCACCACGAGCTGGAACTCGGCCTATATGTTGTCCACCGTGCCGGCACCCATGTTTGTAGCGCTGGACGCCTCGGGCAACCGCCAGCCCGTCACCGGCATGATCGGCCTGGGCATCAACGGCCGCAAGGGCGACGCCAACTTTGGCAAACGCTACGTGTTCTTTGGCACCGGGCGCTACATCACCACCGGCGACGTCACCAACACCGCCGTGCAGACCTGGTACGGGCTCATCGACGAAGGCGCCGTGATCAGCGGCCGCAGTGTGATGCGCCAGCGCAGCATCGAGCTGGAAGCCACTGTCAACGGCAGCGCCACACGCGCCTTCTCGTTGCCCACGGCGGGCGACATGACGGGCAAGAAGGGCTGGTATGTGGACCTGGTTTCACCCAGCTCGGGCGCACTGGGCGAACGCATGATCGGCGAGCACAAGTTCTTTGGCACCGTGCTGCTGGCCGCCAGCATGACACCCAGCAGCGACGTCTGCGTGCCCGGTGGCACCGGCTGGCTCAACGCCATCGACCCCTTCACCGGCGCCGCCCTGACCAACCTGTTCTTCGACGCCAACAACGACCTGCAATTCAACGACACCGACCGCATCGTCGGCGACAAACGCGCCATCGGCTCCATCAACCCCGACATCAACCTGCCCAGCGACGCCATCCTCATTGGCAACCGCATCATCAGCAGCGGCACCAGCGGTGGCATCAAGAGCGTGAGCGTCAACAACCCGATCCGCAACGGCCGCATTTCGTGGCGAGAGGTGGTGTCCCAGTGAAGCCCTTGCAATCCCTTTCCCCGGGCGGCTCGGGCCGGGCCCGCGTGCGTGGCATGACCTTGATCGAGCTGATGGTGGTGGTGGCCATCATGGGCGTGCTGGCGGCCGTGGCCTACCCAAGCTACAGCTCGCACGTGGTGCGCACCAAGCGCGCCAATGCGGCGGGTTGCCTGGCCGACCTGGCCGTGTTCATGGAGCGTGTGTACGCCAGCAACCTGCGGTACGACCAGAACAACAGCGCCGACACCGTGCTGCCCACCGTGCAATGCCGAACCGATCTGTCGGGGGCCTACACCTTTGCATTTGCCTCGGCACAGCCGACCGAGCGCACCTTCATCATCAACGCCGCGCCCGCCGGCACCCAAGCCAGCGCCGATACGGCCTGCGCCACGCTGAGCATCAACCAGGCCAACGCAAAGGGCATCAGCGGCAGCGGCACCGTGGCCACCTGCTGGAAATAACACGCGGCGCGCCGCGCCTTGGTGCGCTACGGCGAATCAGCCACCGGGGGCTGGCTGCTGGCGCCTTCTTCCAGGTGCTGGGTGTCGTTCCAGCCCACCACGGTCAGGCCTTGCGGCGTCCAGAGCATGCGGTTGACGGTGGCGTTGGCCACCGGCCACGAGCGCGGCGCCGCCAGCGTGATGCCCAGCGCAGCGCGGTACAGGCAGTCCAGCACACCACCGTGTGCCACCAGGGCAATGCTCTGCCCGGCATGTGCGCTGGCCAGCCGCATGGCACAGGCCACACAACGATCAAAGAAGCTGCGCAGCACCTCACCACCACCGGGGCCGAAGTCGGGGTCACGCTGGCGCCAGCGCAAGGCCTGCTCGGGCCAGCGTGCCTCTATCTCGAGAAAACTGCTGCCTTCAAAGACGCCAAAGTGGCGTTCGCGCAGCGCCGTGTCCAGCTGCACGGGCAGCTGCTGGGCCAAGGCCAGTGGTGCGGCGGTGTCGCGGGCACGCTGCAGATCGCTGCTGTAGATGGCGCTGAGCTTCTCGCCCTGCAGTGCCTGCGCCAGGCACCGTGCCTGCCAGTGGCCGATGCCGTTGAGCGGCATGTCCAGGTGGCCCTGGATGCGTTGCTCGGTGTTCCATGCCGTCTGGCCGTGGCGCAGCACAAACAGGCGTGCCGGCTCCTGCATGGCGGCGGGCGATGCGATCAGGCGCCGACGCCCAGCAGCCGCTGGTTGAGCGTGTAGGTGCCGCTGAGCGTGGCCTCGCCGAGCACACAGCCCGAAAGCACTTCGCGCACCTGCGCGCCGGTAAAGACGCCTTCCAGAGGCAGCCGCGCCACGTTCACCGCGTACAGCGTGAACACATAGTGGTGCACCAGCGAGTCGTTGAACGGCGGAAACGGGCCGTCGTACCCGAAGTAGGAGCCCGCCATGTCGGCGTTGCCGGCAAACCAGCCGGTGTAGTCGTTCAAGCCATGGCGTGCCCCGCTGCGCGCGGCGGGGCCGGGCTTGCCGCGTGCCACAAAGCCGCGGCTGAATTCACCTTCGGCAATCAGCGCGGGCTGCGGCGGCAAGTCCACCAGCACCCAGTGGAAGAAGTCCACCCGGGGCAGTTCGGCAGGCACTTCACGCCCGGGCTGGTTCACGTCATCAGCCCGGCTCGGCACATCAAAGTCGTGACAGATCAGTACCAGTGACTGCGTGCCCGCCGGCAGATCAGACCAAGCCAGATGAGGGTTGACGTTGTCGCTGAAACCCGCGCCACCTTGGCCGTCGGGCTGGCCCGCCGCGTAGTGCGTGGGGATGCGGTCCCCGTTGGTCCAGCTGTCGCTCCAGAACTTCATGGCAAGGGATCCTTCAAAACACGGCGCCGACGCATCAAACGCCCCAGACCACAGGCTCTTGGGCCTGTTGGGCGCGGCGCAGCATCTCGATCATGGGCCACAGCCGCTGGCGCAGCACCACCGGGGCGGGTTTTTCGTCGTCCTGCGCGGCCGGCTGGGCTTCTTCGGCCGCGATGGCGGCCTGCCAGGCAGCCACCACCGCCGGCATGTCGGCCGCTTCAAAAATGCCCTTCAGCGACGGCTCGCGGCCGGCCAGACGCAAGAGTTGGTCGCCTTGCGGGCCCAGCATGATCACGTCACCGGTGGCAGGGCTCTTGAATTTGTAGATCATGGTGGCGCGATTGTGCCCGCACCGCGCATGCAAGCCCGCGCCGACGCCGTGCGCCCCGCGTGCCGCTTCAGCTTTGCACGAGCCTGAACTTGGGGGGCCCGCGCCGGGCCGGGCCGGCTTCGCCCATGGGCACCCGCTGCTCAAAACTCAGCGTGTCCAATGCCGGGGCAAACAGGTAGCCCTGGTATTCATCGCATCCCCCTTCGTGCAGAAACTGCCGCTGCGCCTGGGTTTCCACGCCTTCGGCAATGACCTTCAAGCCCAGGGCGCGGGCCATTTGCAGAATGGCCCGCACGATGCCGGCGTCGCTGTCGTCACCGGGCAGGCCGTGCACAAAACTCTTGTCGATCTTGAGCTTGCCGATGGGGAAACGCTTGAGGTAGGCCAGGCTCGAATAGCCGGTGCCAAAGTCGTCGATGGCCAGACGAAGCCCCAGCGCCGACAGCGCCTGCAGCCGGGCCAGCGCTTCGTCGGCATCGTGCACCAGGATGGATTCGGTCAGCTCCAGTTCCAGCAGGTCGGCGCGCACGCCGCTCACGGCCAGCACCCCGGCCACGCGGTCTACAAAGTTGGCCTGCTGAAACTGCAGTGCCGACACGTTGATGGCCACCGGCAGCGCACGCCCGCGTTGCTGCCACAAGGCAATCTGGCGCACGGCCTGGCTCAGCACCCAGTCGCCAATGGCCACGATGAACCCCGTTTCTTCGGCCACCGGAATGAACTGCGCCGGCGACATCTCGCCCCACTCGGGGTCGCGCCAGCGCAGCAGCGCTTCGGCGCCCACCACACTGCCGTCGGCCAGGCTCACCTGCGGCTGGTAGTGCAGCCTGAAGCGGCCGCTGATCAGCGCCTGCCGCATGCCGTGGTCAAGCTTCATGTGGGAGCGGCGGTCACCTTCGGCACGCGCCAGGTGCAGCCGGCAGCTGTTGCGGCCTGCGGACTTGACGCGGCGCATCGCCGCTTCCGCATGGCGCACCAGATCGTCGGCGCTGCCACCGTGCGCGGGCGGCAGCGCCATGCCGATGCTGCAGGTCAGCGTGAACTGCGCGCCGTCCACCGAAGAAGGCTGCCCCACCACGTTCAGCACGCGCCGCGCCGTGGCTTCGGCCTTGGCGGGGTCGGCCGGGCGCAGCAACACGCCAAACTGGTCACCGCCCATGCGGGCCAGCACGTCGCCGGGCTGCAGGCAACCCTGGATGCGCTGCACCATGTCCAGCAGCACCAGGTCGCCGCCTTCGTGGCCGAGGCTGTCATTGACGTGACGGAAGCGGTCCAGGTCCACCAGCAGAAACGCAAAGGAGCCGCCCTGCACTTGCACCTTGCCGGTGGCTGCTGCCAGGTGGTTGGCCATGCAGCGGCGGTTGGGCAGGCCGGTGAGGCTGTCGTGCAGGCTCATCGACTCGATGCGTTCCTGCGTGGCCACGCGCTCGGTCAGGTCACGGAACGACCACACACGCCCTTGCGGACTGCCAGCGCGAAACAGCGGCCGCGTCACACGGTCCATGACCTGCCCGGTGTGCAGCGTCAGCCGGTCGGTGGCCACGATCAGCGTGGCCTGGGACAGGGCCTGCAGCCGGCGTGAATAGGCCTCGGGCTCGGTCACGCTGCGCAGCATCCAGGCGCGCACGGCCGCGTCGTCGTTCTCGGTCAGCATGGACGTGGGCATGCACCACAGCTCGGCAAGCCGGCGGTTGAAGGCCTGCACGCGGCCGTTCAGGTCGGTCACCAGGATGCCATCGGCCGTGGCCTCCAGCGTGGCCTGCAGCTCTGCCAGCAGCGACTCGCGCTCGGCCTCCAAGCGGCGCTCGGCACTGCGGTCGGCCAGCACCACCAGCACATGGGCCGGCTGCTCACCAGGGCCCAGAACCACGGGGCGAATGCTTCTGCTGGCAAACACGCTGCGGCCGTCTGGCAGCGACAGCAGTGTGTCGGTGTGCAGCGCTTCGGTGATGCCTGGCACCACGCCGGCCCAATAGGCCAGGTCCTCGGGTGACGAGGCCAGCGCCAGCACATGCTCGCCCTGAAGCGCCTCGCGGTCGCGCCCAAACAGCACTGCGGCCAGCCCGTTGGCGGCCAGCACGCGTTGGTCGGCCAAGGCCACCAGCCAGGCGGCATGCGGCAAGCCCTCCAGCAAGGCGGCGGCGGCCACCTGCAGCTGGGGGCTTGGCGGGTGCGGTGCCTGGGTCAAGCGGCCTCCTGGAGCGGGCGCTCCAGCGGTTCAAAGTAGTAGTTCACGCGTGGCCGCGGGTCCAGATAGTCCAGCACCAGGGCGGGCAGCTTGTTGGCCGGCAGGCTGCGCCGAATGCCCAGGTCGGGCTGGTGCTCCAGGTCCAGCGTCAGCGCATCGGCACGCGGCACGCGCTGGTCGTGCACCAGCACACGAGGCTTGAGCGGGCGGCTGGAATTGACGCCCACCACCAGGGCAAAGCGGTCGTCTGTCAGTTGCACCAACGACCCCGCCGGGTACACACCCATCATGCGGATGAAGGCGTTGAGCACCGTGCTGTCGAAACGGTTGCGGCCCTGCGCAAAGAGCACCGACACGGCCTCGTGCGGCGTGAGCGACAGGCTGCGTGACTGCGCATTGCACAGGTTGTCGTATCGGTTGACGATGGCCACCACGCGGGACGCCATGGCGATGCGCTCGCCCGCCAGCCGCAGCGGGAAGCCGCTGCCGTCGGCATGCTCGTGGTGCTGTGCCAGCACGAGCATGGCCCCGGCCGACAAGCCCATGCGATGGCCTTGCAGCACGCCCTTGTTGACGTGGTCGCGGTAGGCGCTGGTCTCGTTGGGGCTGAAGCCTTCTTCCATGTGCCGAAAGCGGTCGGGCACTTCCAGCTTGCCCACGTCGTGCATCAGTGCGCCCACGCCCAAGTCGAGCAACTCGTCACCTTGCAGGCCCAGGGTGCGGCCGATCAGCAGCGAAATCACGCCGGTGTTGAGCGCGTGCGCGGCGGCACGGTCGCCGCCCCCGGTGACGATGCGGATGCCCACCTCGTCGGCCGCGAGCATCTTGTCGAGCATGGCCTGCGTCAGCGCCAGCGTGGTGCGGCCGGCATCTTTGGGCAACGCGCCCACGGCGTCGTTGGCCTCGCGCCAGGCCTTGGCGGCTTCAGTGTGTTGGCGTTCACAGCGTTGCGTGGCTTCACGCTGCGCGCTCAGCTGCTGGCGGCGTTCGGCGTGGGCGCGTTCCTCGGGGCTGGGGGCTGCGGCCAGGGCTGCAGCGGCCGCCGCAGCGGCCAGTTCTTCGGCCGACGGTGGCAATTCGCTTTTGTCGGGTGCCCAGCGAACACGCGCCAGGCCCAGACCACGCAAGATGTCGATCTGCTCGGTAGACCCGAGGCGAAAGCTCGACAGCGGAAACGGATGCGACAACCAGCTACCGTCCAGGTGGATGTACATGCCGACGCGCAACTCCTCGAC
>CAZUKT010000081.1:0-6784 GCA_964620975.1 uncultured Rubrivivax sp.
GCACGCCAGCCTCGAAGCCGGTGACAACCAGGCGCAGGCCGGGCAAGACGCCGTCCAGCTGATGACGGTGCACTCGGCCAAGGGCCTGGAATTTGACGCGGTGTTCATCACCGGCATTGAAGAAGGCCTGTTCCCGCACGAGCAGAGCCTGAGCGACGCTGACGGCGTGGAAGAAGAACGCCGCCTGATGTACGTGGCCATCACGCGCGCCAGGAAGCGCCTGTACATGAGCTTCAGCCAGACGCGCATGCTGCACGGCCAGACGCGCTACAACGTGAAGAGCCGCTTCTTTGATGAACTGCCTGAAGCCGCGTTGAAGTGGATCACCCCGCGCAACCAGGGCTTTGGCTCGGGTTATGCGCGTGAATACCAGCAGGCCTGGCAGCGTGGCAGTGGGCTGACCGGCATCGTGGGTGCTGGCCGCACGGCCGCCGCGCCTGCGCAGCCGCCGGTGCCGTTCGCGGCCGTGGCCACGCCTGGCCAACAAGGCTTGCGCGTGGGCCAGACGGTGTTCCACACCAAGTTCGGCGAAGGTGTGGTGTCGGTGCTGGAAGGGCGTGGCAACGACGCCCGTGCGCAAGTCAGCTTTGGCCGCCACGGCAGCAAGTGGTTGGCACTGGCCATCGCCAAGCTCACGCCGGTTGATTGACCCGGCCCCGTGCGGGGCATCTGGCGCTTACGGGGCGCTGGGCGGGTCGCCGATGCTGGCCTGCAGCGCTTCCACCTGCACCGGCGAGCCGCCGAAGCTGTCGTTGAAGGTAAACAGCAGCGAGATGTAGAACACGGTGGAAAACACCAGCCCCGCCGGCACACCGAGCACACCGGCCATTTGTGGCAAGCCAAGCACGCCAAACAGCAGCGCCGTGAGCAGGCCAAAACTCAGGATGACCGCCACCCACCCCAGCATGTAAAGCAAAAACGCGCTCTTGCTGCGCCACACCGCCAGTGCGCTTGAAAACAGCGCTTGCCCTGCGCTCTGGCCACCCCAGTGCACCAGGGCCGGCGCGTGCCAGAAAGGCACCGACAGCGCCGAGCCCAACACGGCGGCCAGCAGCGCGGCGGCGGCCACACCGGGCTCGGCCAGCAGGGCGTCAATTTGTGGCTGCGCCGCGTCGCCTTTGGCCATGAGTGCCTGCAGCCGGCCCCAGGCGCTGTCAGATAGGGCGTCGGCCAGCAGCAGTATCAGCAGGGCCAGCAAGCCGTAGATCACACACAGCTTGATCAGTGCCGCCCGGCGCAAGGGGTCGGTCTGCAGGGGTTCGATGAACTGTCGGGGGTGCACCTTGCCGTCCAGCAGGGCCACCTGCGCGGCCACCATGAAGCCCAGGCTCAGCAATGGCAGAAACATCATCTGCACCAGGCCACCCAAAAGTGGCACCAGGCTCACCAACATGGCGGCAAACAGGAACACTGCAAACAGTGCGCTGAAGGCCAGCGGTTTGCGGGCAAACAGCTTGAAGGCGTCGCCTATCCAACGCAGGCCATGCGCGGCAGGAACGGTCTTGAGGATCAGGGCCATGGTGCGGTGGGGTCGGTCGGCGCGGTGGGTTTGTGGTTGCTGGCAGGTCAGTGTGCCGGATGCCAGGGCTTGGTGATGCGGGCCTTGAGCACACGCTCGAAGTGGGTCGGGTCCTTGGGCTGGAGCAGCGTTGCGTCACGCGGCAAGAACCAGTCCCACAGGCGAGAAATCCAGAAGCGCAGTGCAGCGGCACGCAACATGGCGGGCATGGCACGTGCCTCGCCGGGTGCCAGCGGGCGCACGCGCTCATAGGCGGCCACAAAAGCGGTGGCGCGGGCTTCGTCCAGCACGCCGCTGGCCAGGTCGGCGCACCAGTCGTTGATGCACACGGCCACGTCAAAGAGCAGCGTGTCGGTGCCGGCAAAGTAGAAGTCGAAAAACCCGCACAGCCGGTCGGGGCCTGCGGTGTCGTCAAACATCACGTTGTCGCGGAACAGATCGGCATGGATGGGGCCACGTGGCAGCGCTTGCCCGGCAGCCGACGCGGCCAGGTGTTGCTGAAAGGCCAACTCGTCGCGCAGCAGCGTGGCTTGTTAGCTCGCCAGGTGCGGCAGCACGGCAGGCACGGTATCCGCCCACCACGCCAGGCCGCGCTGGTGCGCCTGCTGGAGCTGGAAACTGGCACCCGCCAGGTGCATGCGTGCCAGCATGGCGCCCACCTGTGCGCAGTGCTCCGAGCCGGGCGCGGTGCGGTGGCTGCCGGGCAGGCGGGTGACCACGGCGGCAGGCTTGCCCGCCAACGTGTGCAGCAGACGGCCGTTAGCTGCCGGCTGCGGCGCCGGCACCGGGATGCCGTGCGCGGCCAGATGCTGCATCAGTTGCAGGTAATAGGGCAGTTGGTTGGCCGCCAACCGCTCAAACAGCGTCAGCACCCATTGCCCACGGGTGGTGCTGGCGTAGTAGTTGGTGTTTTCGATGCCCGAGCGTATGCCCTGCAGGTCGGTCAAGGGGCCGAGTCCCAGGCGCTGCAACAGCGCGTCGGCGGCGTCGAACCCGACCTCGGTATAAACCGCCACGGCGGGCCTAGAAGTTGAACAGCGACCAGGCGCGTTGCCCCGCGCCGCCGCGATCTTGGGCGGGGTCTCGGCCGGCCGGTGCCACCTGGATCTCGTATTCGCGCACGCCACCCACCTTGCTGTGCACCACGATGCGCCTGGCCGCGCCACGGTGGCGGGTTTCTTCGATGCGCACGCCGTCGTCTTCAATCACCGTGCGCTGCACTTGCGCATCGCCGCCCTGTGGGGCTGCGGCGGCCGGCCGGGGCGCTGATGCCGCCGGCGACGGGCTGGCCGCGCCGGCGGCAGGGCTGCTGTCCCTGGCCGCAACCTGCGCCTGGCAAGCGGCAAACCCACCCAGCAAGAGCAGGGCCACAGCGCAGCGTCGGGTAGAAGGCATGTTGGGGATTCTACGCAGGGCACTTGCACGCGCGCGGCGGCCGCCACAATGCGCCCATGACCGACAAGACCATGCTGCTGGTAGACGGCTCCAGCTACCTCTACCGTGCCTTCCACGCCATGCCCGACCTGCGTGCTGACGGCTTCCCCACTGGCGCCATACACGGCATGGTGGCCATGATGAAGCGGCTGCGGGAGCAGATCCCTGCAGAACACGCCGTGTGTGTGTTTGACGCCAAGGGCAAGACCTTCCGCGACGACTGGTACGCCGACTACAAGGCGCAGCGCGCACCCATGCCCGACGCGCTGCGCGAGCAGATCGAGCCCATCCACGAGGTCGTCAAGCTGCTGGGCTGGCCGGTGCTTGAAGTGCCAGGCATCGAAGCCGACGACGCCATCGGCACGCTGGCCCGGGCCGCAGCCGCCAGCGGGCACAAGGTGGTCATCAGCACCGGCGACAAGGACCTGGCGCAGTTGGTGACGGCCGACATCACGCTCATCAACACCATGAGCAATGAAAGGCTGGACGTGGCGGGCGTGAAGGCCAAGTTCGGTGTGCCGCCCGACCGCATCATCGACTACCTCACGCTGGTGGGCGACACCGTGGACAACGTGCCCGGTGTGGCCAAAGTGGGGCCGGTGACGGCCGTGAAGTGGCTGGCCGAACACGGATCGCTGGACGGCGTGGTGGCGGCGGCCGACAGCATCAAGGGCAGCACGGGCGACAACCTGCGCAAGGCGCTGGGCTGGCTGCCCATGGGCCGCAAGCTCATCACCGTGGTGACTGACTTTGACCTCACCGGCCACGTTCCCGGATGGCCGGCGCTGGAAGCACTGGCGCTGCGCGATGTGGACCGCGAAGGCTTGCTGGGCTTTTACCAGCGCTACGGTTTCAAGAGCTGGCGCAAGGAGCTTGAGGCTTCGCTGGGCTTGCCCAGCGCGCAGGGGCCCGTCCTGGCCGACGGGGCTGCGGGTGGGGCAGTGGGTGACTCGGCGCCGGTGGCCGTGGACTTGCCCCGCGAATACGAAACCATCACCACCTGGGAGCGCCTGGACCATTGGCTGGCGGCGCTGCAGGGTGCCGACCTGGTGGCCATAGACACCGAAACCGACAGCCTGGACGCCATGCGTGCGCAGATCGTGGGCATCAGCTTTGCCGTGCAGCCTGGCCGCGCCGCCTACGTGCCGCTGGCACACAGCCACCCTGGCGTGGCCGACCAGTTGCCACTGGCCGAAGTGCTGGCGCGTTTGAAACCCTGGCTGCAAGATCCGACACGCGCCAAGCTGGGCCAGAACATCAAATACGACCTGCATGTGCTGGCCAACGCCGGCATTGCGGTGCAGGGCTACATGCATGACACCATGCTGCAGAGCTACGTGCTTGAGGCGCACCGCACCCACGGCCTGGAAGCACTGGCCGAGCGCCACCTGGGCCGCAAGGGCCTGAGCTATGAAGACCTGTGTGGCAAGGGCGTGAACCAGATTCCGTTTGCGCAGGTGGACATCGAGCGTGCCACCCAGTACAGCGGTGAAGACAGCGAGATGACGCTGCACGTGCACCAGACGCTGTGGCCCCTCGTGCAGGCCGACGCCGGGCTGCGCTACGTGTACGAAAAGATCGAGATGCCGGTGTCGGTGGTGCTGCAACGGGGGGATCGCAACGGCGTCTTCGTGGACGCGGCCGTGCGGGCGCGCCGCCGGGAGGGGCTGGCCGAGCGCATGGTGGCACTGGAGCAGCAGGCCTACGACATTGCCGGCCAGCCCTTCAACATGGGCTCTCCCAAACAGATTGGCGACATCCTCTTCACCAAACTCGGCCTGCCGGTGAAGAAGAAAACCGCGTCGGGCGCGCCCAGCACCGACGAAGAAGTGCTGCAGGAACTGGCCGCCGACTACCCGCTGCCAGCGCGCATCCTGGAACACCGCAGCCTGGCCAAGCTCAAGGGCACTTACACCGACAAGCTGCCGCTGATGGTGAACCCGGCCACCGGCCGCGTGCATACCAACTATGCGCAGGCCGTGGCGGTGACGGGGCGGCTGAGCAGCAACGACCCCAACTTGCAGAACATCCCCATCCGCACCGCAGAAGGCCGGCGCGTGCGCGAAGCCTTTATCGCTCCGCCCGGCCATGTGCTGATGAGTGCCGACTACAGCCAGATCGAGCTGCGCATCATGGCCCACATCAGCGAAGACCCGGCGCTGCTGCGCGCCTTTGAACGCGGGATGGACGTGCACAAGGCAACCGCCAGCGAAGTGTTCGGCACGCCGGTGGACGAAGTCAGCAGCGAGCAGCGGCGCTACGCCAAGGTCATCAACTTCGGGCTCATCTACGGCATGGGCGCGTTTGGGCTGGCGTCCAACCTGGGTATCGAGCAAAAGGCCGCCAAGGATTTCATCGACAAGTACTTCGCGCGCTTTGCCGGCGTCAAGCGCTACATGGACGAGACGCGCATCAAGGCCAAGGAACGGGGCTACGTGGAAACCGTGTTTGGCCGCCGCCTGTGGCTGCCCGAGATCAACTCCGGCAACGGCCCGCGCAAGGCCGGTGCCGAGCGGCAGGCCATCAACGCACCCATGCAGGGCACGGCGGCCGATCTCATCAAGCTGGCCATGCTGGCCGTGCAAAAGGCGCTGGACGACGAAGGCCGGGCCACGCGCATGGTGATGCAGGTGCACGACGAACTGGTGCTGGAAGTGCCGGCTGCCGAATTGGCTTGGGCGCGCGAGGCCATACCACGCTTGATGGCCGGTGTGGCGCAGCTGCGCGTGCCGCTGCTGGCCGAGGTGGGCGTGGGCGCCAACTGGGAACAGGCGCATTGAAGCGCCATCGGCACGGCGGCGCGGTGCCCAGGGCCCGCTTGGCGCAAGCCACGTGCAATGGCTTGTTTCACGCCGCCATGCAAAATCAACCGTTTAGAGATGCGAGGTTTACGCTGTGGATTTGAAGGTTCCGATCACGATCACCGATGAACTCTCTGACGAGATCATCACGGCCACGGCCTTGCTCAACCTGGCCAGCGGCGAAATCCACCGCGTGGAATACCAGGACTACGACGCCGAGCTGCAGGGCCTGCCCTGGGAGAGCGAGGACTACGAATTCACAAGTGGCGTCTTGTCCAACGCGGGCAAGGACGTTGAATTTGGCGTGCACGTGAACAAGACCACCGGGCAGTATTCGGTGAGCGCCAGCGAACTGCTTGAAATCAAGGTGCGCGCAGCGGCGCTTTTTGCCGGTGTCAGTGGCAAGGCCTTGTTGGCCAACACCGAGCCTCGGCCCGCTGCGGCCACGCAGCCACCAACGGGGCGTGGGGCGGGGCGCCAGGGCCGCCCGCACTGAAGCGGGTGGTGCGCCGCGCCGCCGTGCCGTATCAGGCCACTGGGCCGTGGGTCACGCGTTCCAGGGCGGCCGCATCGAGCACGTGAATGCGGCGGTGGTGGACTTCCAGCACACCGTCGGCCTGCAGCTTTGAAAATGACCGGCTCACGGTCTCCAGCTTCAGGCCCAGGTAGCTGCCCATTTCGTCGCGCGACATGTGCAGCAACATGGGTTCGGTGGCGTAGCCGCTGCTGCGCATGCGCCGCCACAGGTCCAGCAAGAAGGTGGCCACACGTTGCTCGGCGTGCATGCGGCCCAGCACCAGCAGCAGGGCGTGTTCGCGCACGATCTCTCGGCTCATGACCTTGTTGAACTGCCGCTGCAGCGTGGGCGACGCCTTGAGCATGTGGCCAAACGCGACGTAGTCCAGAGCAAACACCTGGCTGTCTTCCAGCGCCACGGCGTCAAGGCTATGGCGGCCGGTGTCGATGCCGTCCAGCCCCAGCCAGTCGCCGGCCAGCTGAAACCCCGTGACCTGCTGGCGTCCGTCGCGGG
>CAZUKT010000081.1:6794-12047 GCA_964620975.1 uncultured Rubrivivax sp.
CGCTGGTCTTGAAGCTGCCGGACTGCAGTTCATAAAGCACGGTCAGCGGGTCGCCGTTGCCAAACAACAGGCTGCCCCGTGGCACCACGCGGTGTTTGCCGGCATTGCTGTGGGGCAGCGGCGGCAAACCCAACGCGGGCGACGCCTGCGCGCAAAGGTCGCGCCAACGCAGCGGCGCTTCAGCCCCAGGGGACTCTGGTGTGGCGAGTAGATCAAGGATGACAGGCATGTGACCTTATGTGACCATGCGCGTTTCTCGCACCATTGCGGCGGTGGACTGGCAGGCGGCATCTTGCGTCCGTTGGGGGCTGGCTGGCATCCCAGATGATGCGGTCGTGACGAAGCGTCGCACATGGTGCTGCCCGCTGGTGACAAAACCGCGTCATGGCCAGGGTGGTTTGCATGCCCCGTGGGGCCCACAGGGCACTACGCCGGCACTTCGTCCCAGGGCGCAATGCTGTCGTCAACGGCCTTGTCTGCCGGCATCGCAACGCCCGCCGGGTCCTGTCTGGACACGGCGTCTGCCGAGGTATTGGCCGCGCCCGCAATGTGTGGCCCGCCCAGGGCCTCGATCAGGTCGGGGATGAGCTGGCTCAGCTCGCCGGTGGCGATGGCAACGTCGGCGTCAAAACCGCCGTCATCTTTGCCCTTGTCGCCATTGCGGCCTGCGCCTTCGAGCACCACATCAAGCAACTTGATCTTCTTGATGGCCAGGTTTTCGGTCAACGTGAAGGACACCCGGCTGGCCCAGGTCAAACCCAGTTGTGTGGGCAGCTTGCCCTGTTTGATGTGCTCGCCAACCTCGTCAATGTCCAGCGTGTGGCGAGCGTAGCGCACGGTGGCCTTTTCACTGTCGGGCTGCTTGAGCTCGCAGTCGCGGTCAAGGGTAAAACCGGCCGGCGCTTCTTTTTCGCTCAGCCAGGCGGCCATGGCCGTGGCGGGCGAGAGTGCGGTTTGCACCGGGCTGAGTTTCAAGCCGCCACCCAGAAGCTCAGACAGGCGCGTGAGCACGCCGTCGGCCTTTTTCATGCTGGCCGCGTCCACCAGCACCAGGCGGGCCTTGACGTCCAGCCACACCAGCGTGCCGCTGCGCTTGGGAAATGCGCGTGGCAGCAGCGTGTGAATGATCTCGTCCTTGATCTCGCGTGCCTTCTTGCCCTTGGGTCGGCGGCCGGTGTCCTTTTCAATCTTGTCGAGATGCAACTCCAGTTCGGTCTTCACCACCGAGCTGGGCACGGCCTTGGTTTCGGTGCACAGCTTCAGGATGATCTGCCCGCCCACGCTTTCTGCCAGCACGGCGTGTTTGTCACCGCGCGGGGCCACCCAGCCGGCGCTTTCGGGTTGCGTGGCGCCACATTCGGCAAAGCGCGCGGCGTCAAGGCGTTGCTCGATCTGTGGCAGACCGGGCTGCTCCCAGTGGTCGATATGAAAGACAAGTGCGTTCTTGAACATGGCGTCAGCAGTCAATTTACGGCGCGCCATGCGGCAGGCGCAGGGCTTGGCCGGGTGTTACGGGGCGTCAGCTGGTTGAATACGCCAGCCGCACGTAGATGGGGGCAAAGGCTTCGGCCTGGGTCACTTCAAGCAGTTGCTCGCGGCTGAGTTCAAGCATCGCAATGAAGGTCACCACCAGCACCGGTGTGCCGCGTGTGGTGTCAAACAGATCATGGAATTCCACAAAGCGCCGGCCCTGCAGCTTGCGCAGCACGATGCTCATGTGCTCACGCACTGAAAGCTGCTCGCGGCTGATGTGGTGGTGCTGGTTGAGCTTGGCACGCTGCAGGATGTCCAGCCATGCCTGGCGCAGGTCTTCGGCGTCCACGTCGGGCCAGCGTGGCGCAAGGCTTTGCTCGATGTGGATCTGCGCACGCAGGAAGTCACGGCCCACCATGGGCATGGCGTCCAGCTTGGCCGCCCCGAGCTTGATCTGCTCGTATTCCACAAGCCGGCGCACGAGTTCGGCGCGGGGGTCTTCGACATCGCCGCCGTCGGCGCTCTTCTTGGGCGGCAGCAGCATGCGGCTTTTGATCTCGATGAGCATGGCCGCCATCAGCAGGTATTCGCTGGCCAGTTCGAGGTTGTGCTTGCGGATCTGGTCCACGTAGTCCAGGTACTGGCGTGTCACGCTGGCCAGCGGGATGTCGAGGATGTTGAAGTTTTGCTTGCGGATCAGGTACAGCAGCAGGTCCAGCGGGCCTTCAAAGGCTTCCAGAAAAACTTCCAGCGCATCCGGCGGGATATACAAATCCTGCGGCATGCGAAACAGGGGTTCGCCGTACAGCCGGGCCACGGCGATCTGGTCTACCACCTCGGGGGCAGGCGGTGCGCTGGCGTCGGCAGAAAAGGCCGCCAGTTCGGCCAGATCAACCGCGTCCGCAGCGTGCGCCGAATGGCTCAAGTGCCGGTCTTTGTCTGGTAGACGTAGGCCTGCTGCGGCACCTTCGCGTCTTGCCAATCGGCCAACGCGCTGCGGTCTTGTTCGCGGTCCCACAGCAGGGCGCGGCCGGCGCGTTGTTCATCTTCAAGCGTGGGCTTCTTGGCCTTGAGCGCTTCGATGAAGTCGGTCACTTCGGACTTGTAGGGCTTCCAGAACAAAGGCATGGCGCGGGCCGGTTGGGGGTGGGGGCAGAATCCAGCGGGCATTTTACCGGGGACCACTTCATGCGCCTGACAACGCAGCACTTGTTGGCGCTGGCAGCCACGGCCACGGGCGCCAACACCCGGCAGGGCCGGTGGGGCCACTGAACAAGGCAGCAGGTCTTTCCTGTTTATCCAATGGAAACCGAACTCAAGTTTCAGGTGCCGCGCGCCCAGCGCCAGGCTTTGCACCGGGCTATGGCCACGGCCAGCGCCACCACCACGCGGCTGCAGGCCGTGTATGCCGACACGCCAGGCCAGCAACTGGCCGCCGCCGGCCTGGCGTTGCGCCTGCGCAAAGAGGGCCCCGTTTGGGTGCAGACGCTCAAGGGCCGCGGCGACGGCCTGATGCAGCGGCTGGAGCATGAGGTGCCCTTGCCGGCGCAGCGGGGCGTCCCAACGCTCAACCCGCAGCGCCACGCCGGCTCGCCTGCGGGCGAGCGGCTGCTGCTTGTGCTGGCCGCAGGCGGGCCGCTGCAGCCGGTGTACCGCACCGACATTCGGCGCCTGCACCGACGGGTGCGGCACGACGGCGCCTTGATCGAGTTGGCCTATGACCGTGGCCGCATCTTCGTGGGTGAACAAAGTGTGGTGGTGGACGAGATTGAATTTGAGCTCGTCCGGGGGCCTGCTGCCGCGCTGCCTGAGCTGGCGGCCCGTTGGGCGCTGCGCTTTGGGCTTTGGTGGGATGTGCGCACCAAGTCAGAGCGAGGCTTTCGCCTGGCCTTGGGGCGCACCACCGTGTCGCCAGCCATGGCCGACGCGGCCATCCAGACACGGGGCCTGATCTCCGTCCAGGCGTGGCAGGCTCGGCTGCAGGCTGCGCTCTTGGTCACCCTGCCCAATGCCGCCGAATTGGCCGCTGGCACGGGCGGCGCCGGGCACCTGGTGCAATGGCGGCTGGCGTTGCAGCAGCTGTGCGGCGTGCTCGGCGCCGCCCCGGCTGCTTTCCCACAGCAGGCCGTGGCCAAGACCCTGGGCCTGGCGCTGGCAGAGCAAAGCCAGCGCATGCAGCCAGCGGCAGCGCCACGGGCCTTTGCCCGGGTGCCGGCCGCGCCGCTGGCCGCAGCAGGCAGGGCTGCGCGCAGCACCCCGCTGTGCCTGTTGATGCTGCGCAGCCTGGCACTGAGCGTGCCCATGGCGCCGCAGCGCAACGGGACCCCGTAGCTTCGTTTCATTGCCACGCCGGCTTGCGTCAGCGCAAGGCTCGGCGCAATGGCCGGCGCAAGATGCCCAAGGCGGGCTTGTGCGCCCCGAAATGGACATCTCCACACTTTTTCTGACCATTGTTCTGGTCAGCGCCACGCTTGCCCTGACGGTGGGTTGGGTGGCCGAGCCTGCCCAAACCGACGGTATGTTGCTTTGGGCGGTGGGACTCGTCACCCAGACGCTGGCCTATGGGTTGCTGAGCTTGCGTGGGGCGGCGCCCGATTGGGCCACCGTGGTGCTGGCCAATGGCCTGCTTGCAGCTGCCTTGGCGCTGTTTGGCGAAAGCATTTGCCAGTTTCATGCGCGCCGGCCCCACCGCCCGTGGCTGTGGCTGCCCGTGCCGGTGACCTTGCTCGTCTTTGCAGTGCTGATCGACGTGTCGCCGGCCCGCTTGCTGGCCGGGCCGCTGATCTTTGGCGTGCAAGTGCTGACCTTGCTGGTGCTGCTGGTGCAGGCCCGCCGTGTCACCGTGGGCCGGGGCAAGACCTTGGTCATCATTGGCATGGCTTCGCTGCTCTTGGTGCTGGTGTTCAGGGCCGCGACCTGCTGCGCTGGCGCAACACCGCAGCCGCCGCTGCCCGTAGCCAGCCCCTTCAGCGCACTGACCTTCATGGTGGTGCTGGCCGACACCTTGCTCACGACCTTTGGCTTCGTGCTGATGAACAAGGAGCGTACCGACCACCACAACCGCCAACTGGCGATGTTCGACGAGCTCACCGGCTTGCCCAACCGCCGGCACGCCATGCAGGTGCTGATGCGGCAGGTGGCCATTGCCCATCGCAGCAGGCAGGCGCTGACCGTGCTGGTGCTGGACATCGACTACTTCAAGCGCGTCAACGACCAGCACGGTCACATGGTGGGTGACGCCACGCTGCGCCACGTGGCCAACACCTTGGCCGGCCGACTGCGCAGCCAGGACCTGCTCGGCCGCGTTGGGGGCGAAGAATTTCTTGGCATCCTGCCAAACACCGATGCGTCGACCAGCGGCCTGCATCTTGCAGAAACCTTGCGTGCGGCGGTGGCCGGCACCCCCTGGGCAACAGCCGGCACGCCGGCGGTTGCACTGACCGTGAGTGTGGGTGTGGCTGCAGTGCCCATCGGCACACGCTGCACGGCTGAAGCGGTGTGCATCGCGGCCGACAGGGCCATGTACCGGGCCAAGGAGGCCGGCCGCAACCGCGTGGAGCTGGCGCAAGCGCAAGACTACATGGCCACGCCCGGCACGCAGGTCGATCCGTCTTGATCGGCGCGGGCCGCAGGCCCAGGGCGCGCCGCCGAACCCTTCAGCGAATGCGCATGCCAGGCACGGCGCCTGGCCAGGGTTCCAGCACGTAGACACCGGGCTGGGTCTTTTCGTCGGCGTGGCTGGCGGCCAGCACCATGCCTTCGCTGACGCCGAACTTCATC
>CAZUKT010000082.1:0-12029 GCA_964620975.1 uncultured Rubrivivax sp.
TGAAGGGGGGAATGTCTTGCATGTTCTTTGGGCGTGCAAACCCATCGGGGCACGGTTTGTGGCCGTGCCCTTGGGTTGGTTCAGTTCAATCGCAGTGGTGGTTCAGGGCACGCCTGACCAAGCCCCGGGTGGGGCGTGGTCAGCGTGGCCTTAGAACTTGTAGCCCAGCATCAGCCGCAGCGTGCGGGTGTCGCCGCGTGTGCTGTTGGGCTTGCCCAGGTTGGCGTTGTCGCCACCCACCGCGTTCTGCGGGTTGCCGGGGCCACCGCCCCAGTCGTCAAAACCACCGTAGTTGGTCTTGTCGAAGAGGTTCAGCACGTCAGCACGCAGCGTGATCTTCTGGCCCCAGAGGCCGAAGTCCTTGCCCAGGCTCACGTCCACTTGCATGAAGCTTGGTGCGTCACCCTTGACCGAGATGCACTTGTCCCAGCCGGCGGCGCAGCTGGTAATGCGCCGGGGCAGGCCGTCGTCCCAGGTGAGCTTGGCCGACAGGCTCATGCCCCAGGGCAGCAGCGAGTCCGTCAGGCCGGCAGCCACGATGCGGTGCTTGGCCACCAGCGTGCTGGGGTTCCAGCCGCGCACGGCGTTGCGGCCGTAGGTCCAGTCAAAGATGTCGTTGTTCCATTCCTTGCTGGTGGTCTTGGCGTCGCTGTAGGTGTAGGCGATGTTGGCCGACCAGCCCGACTCACGGGTGTAGGGTTTGGCGGCCGACACGAACATCGACGTGGTCTTGGTTTCACCCACAAAGTCGCCCAGGATCAGCGTGCCGAAACCATTGGGCCCGCCCCACAGCGGGTCAATCGGGCTCTGGGTGCCCCAACCGCCATTCGGGTCACGGTTGCCACCAAACCAGATGAACTGGTTCTTGGCGTTCACCTGGCTCAAGGCCACTTCACCGTTCCAGGTGCCCACGGCCTGCCGCAGACCCAGCGAGAACTGGTCGGCATACGGCATCTTGAATTCATTGCGGATGAGCCAGATCTCGCCGCCGGGCTGCGCGTTTTTCTGCCGCTCGTCCATGGCGTGGTTGGCCATGGTGCGGCTGTAGCTGCGGCCCCAGCCGCCATACACCACGGTGGCGCGGTCGCCCAGCACGTCATACGACGCACCCAGGCGCGGTGCGATGGCGCCCTTGTAGGTTTTGCGCGAATTGCCGGTGCTGATGTAGTCGTCGATGTTGATGCCGCCCTTGGCCAGGCTTTGTGCATAGGTCTGGCCGGCCGGCGCCTGGATGCCCGCCACGTTGCGGCCGTCCAGTGCCTTGAGCGCCGTCACGCGGTCGGCCGGGGTGGCGTAGTCGTTGTTGAGCATGTTGCTCTCCACGTCCCAGCGCACACCGGCGTTCAGCTCCACTTGCCGGGTGATGGCCCAGTCGTCTTGTATGTAGATGCCGAACTGGTTGTTGCTGTAGGCCGTGATGGCACTGGGAATGGCCTTGTCGATGCGGCACTGGTCGCTGTTGAGCCCGGTGTTGGTGATGTTGGTGCCGGTGCACAGGCCGCCACTGAAGTAGGGCAGGCCGGTGGTGGTGTCGAGCAGCGTCTCCACCACGTCCACGGCGCGGGCCGTGCCCGACAGGTCGTACTTCATGGCCTTGAGCCTTACGCCGCCCTTGACCACATGGCCCTTGAGGCCCGTGTAGGTGAGGTCTTCGCTCAGCGAGCTGCCCTTCTGGCCACGCTTTTGCGCGTCGGGCGAGCCGCCGGCAAAGGCCACATCACCTGAATTGTTCAGTAGTTGCGGGCTGCCGTTGGCCACGCGGTACTTGAAGAAGGGCGTGGTGGCCGACGAGTGCGGGTTCCACGTGTAGTCCTCATAACCCAGGCGCGCTTCGCTCAGCAGTGAACCCAGCGTCCATTCGTGTTTGACGTCCAGCCGCGTTTCATCGTTACTGCGGTTCTTGTCGTTGCCCGGCATGCTGAGGTCGCGGTTTTCGGGCAGGTGGTCAGATTCACGGCGCACACGTGCGCTCAGGCTGATGCGCTGGTCTTCACCCAGTTGTGCGTCTACCTTGCCAAAGAACAGGTGCTCGGTGAACTTGTCCACCTGCGCGCCCTTGGCCGCCACGATGCCTGGCACCAGGCCCTGGCCGGCCGGCAGCTTGTCCAGGTTGCGCGGCACAAACTGGCGCGAGTCGCCGATTTCCTTGCCGTCGTACGCAAAGAAGAAGTGCGCGTGGTCACGCACGATGGGGCCGCCCAGGCTGAAGCCGTATTCTTTCTTGGACGAAGCCGGCAGTGGCACGCCGTTGGCTTCACGCTCTTTTTCAAAGACCGACTTGGTGCGCCAGTTGGTGCCCGTGCGGTCAATGTAGGCCGCGCCTTCCATGGTGTTGCTGCCCGAGCGGGTGATGGCCGTGATGGCCACCGAGCTGACCTGCTCGAGCTCGGCCTTGTAGTTTTGCGTCAGCACGCGGTATTCGCTGATGGCCGACTGCGGGAAGGGGTTGCCACGTGTGCTGTCCTGGCCACTCAAGCCACCCCGCAGGATGTTGTTCTTCTGGCCCACGCCGTCGATGAACACGTTGACGTGGTCAAAGTTCTGCGCGCCGGCCTGGATCTTGGTGTTGCCGCCGCCGTCAGAGCTGAAGGCCACGCCCGGGGCCAGATCGGCCGAGCTGAGGAAGTTGCGTGTGCTCTGCGGCATGGCTTCAATGGTGCGGCGTGACACGTTGGTGCCCACCTCGGAACTCTTCATGCCCTTGCGCGACGCCGAGCCGATGATGGTGACCACCTGGCCCGGGGCCAGGCTCAGGTCCACGGCCGCCGTTTCGCCCACGGCCACGGTGATGGTCTGCGTCTTGCTGATGCCACCTGGCCCGGCCACGCGGATTTCATACGCGCCAGGTGCCAGGCCGGTGAAGACGTAGTTGCCGTCGGCCAGCGTGGCCGTGCGGTAGGTGGTGCCGTTGGCCTGGTTGACCGCCGTCACGGCCAGGCCCTGCGCCGTGGCGGCGCCGCTGATCTGGCCCTTGATGGTGGAACTGGCAATCTGCGCGTGGGCCGCGCCTGCCAGTGCCAGGACCACGGCGCTGGCCAGCGCGTGGCGGCGGAAAGTGCTGTGTTTCATGTCTATCTCTCCTTCAGGGGTCGGGTTCGTCGGTGGTGTTCTTTGGGGGCCGCGTGCTCGTCAGTGCGCGCGGGGCATGGGGGACGGGGAAATCGGAGCGTCGGGGTGGGCACGCGGCTGCGGTGGTGGGCCGGTGCCGCAAGAGCGGCGCACCACCAGTTCCACCGGCAGCACCTCCAGCACCGGCGCCGGCTGCTGCTGGCCACGCGGTGCGGCCACGGCCTTGGCCAGGGCGTCCAGCGCGGCGGCGCCCAGCGCGGCAATGGGCACGCGGATGGTGGTGAGCGCCGGCGCCACGTAGCGCGCAATGGGGATGTCGTCAAAACCGGCCAGGGCCACGTCTTCGGGCACACGCAGGCCGGCTTCGCCCAGCGCGGCCAGGCAGCCGATGGCCATCATGTCGTTGCCGGCAAACACGGCGTCGGGGCGCGGCTTGCTCTGGGCAATGCGGCGGCCGGCGGCCCAGCCGCTTTCCTGGCTGAAGTCACCCTCAAACACCAGCTCGCGCATGCCGGGCTTCAGGCCGGCGCGGTAGCCACGCAGGCGCTCGGCCGCTTCGGCGTTGCCCTGGGGCCCGGTGATGAAGGCAATGCGCTTGCGGCCAGCGGCGGCCAGGTGGCGCGTCAGCGTCTGCGCGCCGCCGAAGTTGTCGATCACAAAACGTGCGTGGCCGGGCAGGTCGGCCCCGGTGTTGATCAGCACCGCCGGCAGGCTGCCGGGCAGGTTGTGGGTCAGGAATTCGGCGTCGGCGTGGGGCGACATCACCAGCAAGCCATCGACCCGGCCGTTCATGGCGCGCAGGGCAGTGGCGGCCTCGGTGGCGTCGCCGTGGCTGCTGCTCACCAGCAGGTGCAGGCCGCGTGCGCGGGCGGCTTGGTCGATGCCGCGGATCAGCTCTGAAAAGTATTCGCCAAACAGGTCGGGCAGCAGGGCGCCAATGGTGTCGGTGCGGCGCGTGATGAGGCTGCGCGCGGCGCCCGAAGGCGTAAAGCGCAAGTCGCGTGCAGCGTCCAGGATGCGCTGCTTGGTGCCCGGCAGCACGTTGTCGGCGCCGTTCAAAGCGCGCGACACCGTGGCCACCGACACACCGGCAGCACGGGCGACATCTCTGATGGTGGCAGGCATGGTTTTATGACTTTGTGGCGTCATGTAAAGGTTTACATGATTGGACACGGCCAGGGAAGGGGGCCATGTAATCGTTTCCACCTAAAACAGGCCCGGTGTTGCCGGCGCGCTGCAAAACGGGGCGCATGGGCGCCGCTGCCACCGAATCGGGCGGGCCGGCGCGTTGCAGGCTGGGGTTGGCGGGTGGCACCACCGGGCATCAATGCGTGGCCCACCGGGCCGGGCGCGTCGCCAAGGCCACCGGCCGGCTTCGGTGCGGCACCACCGGCGCACCTGCCACTCTGGGGATGCCTGCCACGCCGGGGCGGCGCTAGGCTCGCGCACCCCCACGGTGGAGCCCCGCCATGACCGCACCCCTGCCCGCAGATGCACAGCCCGCGCAGCCGGTGCCCGCCGCAGTGCCCCAGATGCCCCAGTCACACCGGCCCCCGCGTGTGGCCGTGGTGGCCGTGCACGGCATTGCCGACCAGCGCCGGGGCGACACCGCGCAGGCCGTGGCGCTGCAGCTGGCTGCGGCCTGCGGGGGCAGCGTGCAGATGCACGACCTGCCGCTGCACACGCCGCCGCTGGACGCCGCAGCGCCCTTTGAGCACCAGGAGCCAGACACCTGGCAGCAACGTGGTTGGCGCTCGCTGCGGCAGTCGTGGCGCAGTGACTTTCTGGACGACGCCATTGGCGGCGCGCCCGCCGCCGGCCCCAGCCCAGCGCCGCGCCGCAACAGTGCCGGCGCCGGTGCCGCCGACGCCCCGCCCCCCACGCGCCCGGTGGCCGACACCGGCGTGCGCTTTACCGACTACCTGCTGGCCAAGGCGCAAGGCGCGCGCCAGGCCTGGGGTGAGCCGGTGAACGTGGCGGTGGGCACGGTGCACGGGCCGCAGTTGCAGGCCGATGTGTACGAGATGTACTGGGCCGACCTGTCGCGCCTGTCGGGCAGCGTCGCGCGCATCGTGGCCGAGCTTTTTACGCTGCTGTTCAACCTGTCACGGCTGGGTGTGGACGAGCTTTCACTGGCCGAGCGCCTGGCCGGCGGCCGCACGCTGCGGGCCCTGGGGCGCGTGCAGCGCGCCGCCGACTGGCTGTTTTCACGCGTGCTCGGGCTGCTGGCGCTGCAGTTGCTGATGTGCGCCTTGCTGCTGCTGCCGGCCTTGTGGCCCGCGGCCCAGGGCCAGGGCGCCAGGCTCCTGGCCGTGGCGCTGGTGGGCGTGGGCTGCGCGGCGATGCTCGTGTACCGGGCGCACTGGCGTTGGCGCGCCGCCCTGCCCGCCGGTGCCTTGCTGGCGCTGGCCGTGGCCGCCGTGGTGCGCAGCCCCGTGGGCGCGGCGGCCTTGATGCTGACCTGGGTGGTGGTGCTGAGCGCCGCCTATCTGGGCTTCTTGCAGTACTGCGAAAAGCGTTTCCGGGCCGTGCAGGGCGTGGGCCTGGCGCTGTACGCGTGCACGCTTTTGGCAGTGGTCTGGCGCGGCAGCCAGGGCGGCTTTGGCATGTTCTTGCGCCAGCAGGGCTGGACCAACGGCGGCCTCGGGGCGCTGGAGGCCGTGCTGGCGGCGCAAACGGTGTTGTGGTCGGTGCTGGCGCTGCTGGTGGCCACCAGCGTGGTGCTGTCGGAATGGGCCTTGTGGCGCGGCACCGGCGGGCCAGATTTCAGGCAGACGCTGACCGCCGCGCGGCTGGGTCTCTTCAGCTCGGTGGGCGCCTTTGTGCTGTGTTTGATGATCGCCTTCATCTTTACCAACTGGGCGCTCAAGGACATGTTGGCGCCGGTGTCCTACGCGCCCTGGTGGTTTTGCGAGCCCTGCCATGTGGCGGGCCCGGCGGCGGCCTTTGTGGCCGAGCGCGCCAGCCGCACCGCGGGCAGTTTTGCGCTGGTGGCGCCGTTGCTGCTGGGGCTGATCGGCTTTGTGGCGCTGGTGTTTGCACCCAGCGTGCTGCGCGAGCTGCGCGTGGGCAGCGAGCCGGAGTCGGCAGCGCTGGGGCGCTGGCTGAGCAAGGGCTACTGCGCCATTGAACGCCTGGTGCGGCTGTGGGGCCCGCCGGTGGCACTGGCCGCCGTGGCGGTGGCGGTGGCCTTTGTGCTGGCGGCGGCCGACCGGCGCGACCAGGCTCTGCTTGGCGCCGACGCC
This sequence comes from uncultured Rubrivivax sp., assembly GCA_964620975.1. Taxonomy (GTDB): domain Bacteria; phylum Pseudomonadota; class Gammaproteobacteria; order Burkholderiales; family Burkholderiaceae_C; genus Rubrivivax. The sequence goes on from CAZUKT010000082.1 coordinate 6,315, forward strand.
GCCAACTCGGTGCGCGGCGCCGATGCCTGGTTCCAGACCGTTTCTGACAGCTGGCTGCAACGCCTGCTGCTGGTGGTGGCAGGTGGCGCGGCCGGTTTGCTGGCGCTGGGCAAGGTGGCCGTCAAACAACTGCAGGCGCTGCGCGGGCCGCTGGACGCCGCGCTGGACGTGGACAACCACTTTCGTGAATTCCCGCGCCACGCCATCAGCCGCGTGCGCATCGTCGAACGCTACGTGGCGCTGCTCGACCACCTGCGTGAACAGGGCTACGAGCGTGTGGTGATCGTGGCGCACAGCCAGGGCACCGTCATCACCGCCGAACTGCTGCGTTACCTGCAGCAGCGTTGCCGCCTGGCCGACGCCCACGCCCAACCCGTGCCCGGGCAGGTGGACCCGGTGCGTTTGCAGCAGTGGCTGGACGCCACCGGCCTGCACCTGCTCACCGTGGGCAGCCCGCTGCGGCAGCTGTACGCACTGCGCTTCCCGTCTCAGTACCCCTGGGTACTGCAGCCGGTGGTGCACAGCAGCGGGCAAGACTGGCGCGGCCCCATGCCGCACGAGCTGGGCCTGCGCCGCTGGACCAATCTGTGGGGCAGCGGTGACTACGTGGGCCGCTGGCTGTGGGCCGCACCCGACCCCACGCACCCGCAACCCCTGCAGGTGGACGACGGCCGCTACGGCAGCGTGGTGCACCAGGGCCAGGACGCGCTGGGCCGCCCCTGGCGCGACCGCTGCCTGGGTGCCGACGCGCACACCCACTACTTTGATCTGGACCAGCCGGTGGTGGGCGCGGAGTTGCTGGCGCTGGTGCACGGCTGAGCCTCTGCACTGCTGCGCGGCGCGTCGCGCAGCCTCTCCTAAAGCATGGGCGCCAGGGCCAGGCGGGATACTCCGCCTGCCCCCGCGTGCCGCCGCACGCGGCGCGCCCCGCACCCCGCCATGCCGACCCGCGCCGACGCACCCCCCGCCGCCGACCCCCGCGCCGCCTTGCTGGCCCAGGTCGAACACGCCTTTGTGCTGATGAATGCCGACGCGGCAGCGGCATTGGCGCTGGCCCAGCAGATTCAGACGCAGGCCACAGCGCTGGGCGAGCCCGGCCTGGCGGGCCGCGCCCAGCATGCAGCGGGCATGGCCGAATGTCTGCTGGGCCGCGTCGCCCAGGGCGCGCACACGCTGCGCGACGCCACCGACACCCTGCACCGCCACGGCCCACCGCTGGCGGCCTGCGGCGCCTGGCGCGACCTGGGCTCGGTGCTCACCAACCTCACCGGCGACGTGCCGGCCGGCATCGAGGCCATGCAAAAGGCGTTGCTGCTGGCACAGGGCGTGGACGACCCGCACGAACAAGGCCTGGTGCTGCTGCGCCTGGGCCCGCTGCTGGGGCGCCTGGGCCGGCTCGACGAATGTGGCGCCGCGCTGCGCCGCGCGGCCGTGCTGCTGGCACCGGGCACGGACCGCCGCAACTACGGCAATGCACTGGTCAACCTCGGGTTTCTGGACATACAGCGTGGCGACCTGGCTGCCGCCGTGCCAGCGCTGCTGCAGGCGCGTGCGCTGTTTGACCCGGCCAAGCACCGCGTGGACTTGCTCAACTGCGAATCCAACCTGGCGCTGGCCTGGTCCGGCCTGGGCCAGGGGCCGCAGGCGCTGGCGCTGGTGGCACAGGTGGCCCAGCGGCTGAACCCCGACACCGACGGCTTCCAGTGGGCCGACCAATTGCTGACCGCCGGGCGCGTGCACCTGGCCTGCGGCGACGCTGCCACGGCCGTGCAAAGCCTGCGCCAAGGCCTGGCCTATGCACGCGGCCAGGGCTTGCGGGCGGTGGAAATCGACCTCATGGAATGGCTGGCCCAGGCCCTGCAAGCACGCGGCGAGCTGGCCGAGGCGCTGAGCACCGAACGCGCGCTGCGCGCCGCCGAACGCCGCTGGCACGACGAACAAAGCGCCAGCCGCGTGCGTGTGATGCAAGCCGGCATTGATCTGGCCACGCAGCGCGCCGAAAACCTGGCCCTGGCGCAAGCCCGTGACGAGATGGAACTGCGTGTGGCCGAACGCACCCACGCGCTGCAAACCCAGATCAACGAGCGTGAGGCGGCCGAAGCCCTGGCCCGCTACTGGTCTGACCACGACTGGCTCACGCGGCTGCCCAACCGGCGGCAGCTGCAGCTGCAACTGGCACAGGGCCTGCGCCAGGCGGCCCAGGGCGGCCCGCCGCTGGCCATGGCGTTTATTGACCTGGACGGCTTCAAGGCGCTGAACGACGCGCATGGCCACCAGGCCGGTGACCGCGCCCTGCGCACCACCGCGCGCCGTCTGGTGCGCAGCGCACCGCCCGGTGCCACCGTGGCACGCTACGGTGGCGACGAATTTGTGGTGCTGATGCCGCGCGCCACTGCCAGCGTGGCGCTGGCTGCAGCGCAGCGCCTTCGCATCGCGGTGCAGGCGCCGCTGCGCCTGAGCGAAAGGCGTGTCAGCCTCAGTTGCAGCATTGGTGTGGCCCTGTCCGCGCGCGACGCCGACACCGCCGACGAATTGCTGCGCAGTGCCGACCGCGCCATGCTGCAAGCCAAGGCCGCTGGCCGCAACCAGGTGCACGAACTCACGCCCGACGGCCAGGAGCGGCTGGGCCGCCGCAGCCGCCTGCGCCGCGACCTGGGCGAAGCCCTGGCCAGCGGCGGCCTGAGCGCCGTGTACCAGCCGCTGCTGGACTTGCGCAGCGGCCACATGGCCGGCGTGGAACTGCTGGCGCGCTGGCAGCATGCCGAGCTGGGCCTGGTGTCGCCGGCCGAATTCATCCCCGTGGCCGAAGAATCAGGCCAGGTGGGTGAGCTGGGCGTGTGGGCGCTGCGCACCGCCACCCGTGCCGCCATGGCCTTGCGCAGCAGCGCCATGTGGCAAGAAGGCGAAGCGCCCCGGGTGGCGTTCAATCTGTCCACGCTGCAACTGGCCGACCCCGCCCTGGTGCCCAAGCTGGTGGCGGCGGTGCGGGCCGAAGGCGGCCAGCCCCGCTGGCTTGAAGTGGAGCTGACCGAGTCCATTCAGCTTGCCGAAGACCCCGAATGGCAAGAAAGGCTGCGGCAGTTGCGGCAGGCGGGCTTCCACCTTTCGCTGGACGACTTTGGTGCCGGCTATTCCAGCTTCAGCTACCTCAGCCGCATCTACTTTGACCGCCTCAAGATCGACCGCGCCCTGGTGCATGCGGCTTCACAGTCGCCCGACCGGCGTGCGGTGACGGGCTCCATCATCGCCATGGCCCACGGCCTGGGCCTGCAGGTGGTGGCCGAAGGCATAGAAAGCGCCGAGCAGCACGCGCTGCTGCAGGCGCAGGGCTGCGACCTGGTGCAGGGGTTCCACATCTGCCGGCCCATGCCACTGGCAGCCCTGCTGGCGTGGCGGCCTTGAGGCCTGGGCGCGCCGAAGCGCCCGAGCCGGCACTGATCATCATCCTGGCCGGCGTGGGCGCCGCGCTGCATGTGGGCAAGCTGGCGCCGGCCATCCCCGCGCTGCGCGCTGCGCTGGACGTGACGCTGGTGCAGGCCGGCTTCTTGTTGTCAGGCGTGCAACTGGCAGGCATGTTGCTGGGGGTGGCCTTTGGCGTGGTGGCCGACGGCCTGGGCGGCAAACGCAGCATGGTGCTGGGGCTGCTGCTGCTGGCACTGGCCAGCGCCCTGGGCGGCCTGGCGCAGGGTGTGCCGATGTTGATGGCGCTGCGTGCGCTGGAAGGTTTTGGGTTCCTGCTGGTGGCGCTGCCCGCACCCGGCTTGCTGCGGCAAGCGGTGGCCCCGGGCCGCGTGAACGTGGTGCTGGGCATCTGGGGCGCCTACATGCCGCTGGCCACCGCGCTGGCCCTGCTGGTGGGGCCGCTGTGGATGGCGGCGCTGGGCTGGCGCGCCTGGTGGTGGCTGCTGGCTGCGCTGTCGCTGGCGCTGGCGGGCTGGGTGGCGCTGGGTGTGCCGGCCACGGCGCGGGCCCAGGCAGCTGCTGCGCAAGGGCCGGCGTCCCCAGGCGCTGCCGCCAACCCGGCCTGGCTGGCGCGCCTGCGACAGACGCTGTCGGCCCCCGGCCCCTGGCTGGTGGCGTTGACCTTTGCCATGTATTCGGGCCAGTGGCTGGCGGTGATCGGTTTTCTGCCCGCCATCTACACCCAGGCTGGTGTGTCCGGCGGTGCCACGGGCGTGCTGACCGCGCTGGCGGCGGCGGCCAACATCGTGGGCAACGTGGGCTCGGGCCGGCTGCTGCAGCGCGGTGTGCCGCCACCCACGCTGCTGGCCATTGGTTTTGTGGCCATGGCACTGGCAGCGGCGGCGGCCTTTGCGCAGGTGGGCGGCGTGGCGGGCAACGGCCTGCCGCCGGGCTGGCGTTACGCGGCGGTGCTGATGTTTTCAGGCGTGGGCGGCATGATCCCGGCCACGCTCTTTACGCTGGCCGTGCGCCTGGCACCGAGTGAACGCACACTGTCCACCACCGTGGGCTGGGTGCAGCAGTGGTCGTCATTCGGCCAGTTTGCCGGCCCGCCCACGGTGGCCTGGGTGGCCAGTGCGGCCGGTGGCTGGCACCTCACCTGGGTGGCCACGGGGCTATGTTCGGTTGGCGGTTTGCTGCTGACGCTGGCGTTGGCGCGGCGGGCCCGCCGTGGCGCGTAAAGCCCGTCAGTCGGCGTCCAGCAGCTCGCCCAGCAGGCCGGCTGCGGTGGCGTAGTCCAGCCCGTCCACGGCCCGGCGCAGGCGGCCAAATCCTTCGTGCCCCAGTGCCGCATGCAAGGGTGCGGCCAGGGCGTTGAAGCGCTTGCGTGCCGCCAGGTCCTGGTTCACCAGCAGTGCCACCAGCAGGCGCAGGCTGGCCGCGTCTGGCGGCGCTACCTGGGGCGCATGGGGTGCGGGGGCCGGCGTTTCGGCCTGCGCCAGCATCCACACGTGCGAGGCCCGGTCCAGCGCCTGCAAGGCAGCCGCCAGGTGGTGCATGGCCGCGTGCAGCAGGTCGTCGCCAGCGCCGGCCTTGAGCGCGGCTTCAGCCTCGCCAGCCACACGCTGCACACGCCGCGCGCCCAACACGGCGGCGCTGCCGCGCAGGCGGTGCATGCGGGCCAGGGCTTGCTCGCGGCGCTCGGCATCCCAGGGGCCGGGGTCGCAGCCGTCGGCCAGGTCAGCGGCGTCACGCAAGAGGTTGTCGAGCATGGCGGTAAAGAGCTGCACGTCGCCGCCCAGGCGCTGCGCCACTTCGCGGCTGTCGATGCCGTCTATGTGGGGCCAGGCCGGCAGGCCCGTTTCGGCGGGCGCGTCACGCGGCACCAGCGGCACGGCCACGCCGCGCACACGCTCCACGTGGCGGCGCAGGGCGCGGATCAGCGCCAGCGGGTTGAGCGGCTTGGTGATGAATTCGTCCATGCCGGCGTCGAGCGCCCGTTCGCGCTCGGCCTTCAGCGCACCGGCCGTCAGCGCCAGCACGGGCAATGCCGTCAAGCAGAGCTCGGTGCGGATGGCACGGGTGGCCTCGTAGCCGTCCATCTCGGGCATCTGCATGTCCATCAGCACGGCGTCCACCTGCAGGCCGCCGCGCAACTGGTCCACGGCTTCACGGCCGTTGACGCAGACGGTGACCACGGCGCCTTCGCGTTCCAGGATGCGGCGTGCCACGTCGCGGTTGATGCTGCAGTCGTCCACCACCAGCACACGCACGCAGGGCAGGCAGCGCGCGGCGGTGGATTCCAGGTGCGTG
>CAZUKT010000083.1:0-317 GCA_964620975.1 uncultured Rubrivivax sp.
CGGTGCCGACGGCGCGCTCACCATCGAGAAGATGGTGCTCGACGCCAAGGGCAACCCGCAGCCCACGGGTGAATTCGAGACCCTGGAATCGGACTCGCTGGTGCTGGCCCTGGGCCAGGACGTGGACTTGTCGCTGCTTGACGGCGTGCCCGGCCTGCTGCTCAAGGACGGTGTCGTGCAGGTGGACCCCGACACGCTCATGCCGGCCTGCATCATGGATGGCACCCTGGTCAGCGCCATGCGCACCGGCGCGGCCTCGGGCGTGGCGGCGAAGTATCTGGCGCCCGCCGGCGCCAAAGTCATGGGCCTGGTCGGCG
>CAZUKT010000083.1:327-12024 GCA_964620975.1 uncultured Rubrivivax sp.
TGACGCCTGGCTGCGTGGCGCGCAGGTCAACAAGGTGCCCAAGCACCAGGTGGCCAGCTTTGACAAGCTCAACACCTGGTACTACAGCGACGCCCCCAAGACCGTGCGCCCGCAGCTCGACATGGCACGCCGCACCAGCAGTTTTGATGAAGTGCAAGGCGGCCTGACCGACGAAAACGCGCTCTTTGAAGCCCGCCGCTGCCTGAGCTGCGGCAACTGCTTTGAGTGCGACAACTGCTACGGCGTGTGCCCCGACAACGCCGTCATCAAGCTCGGGCCCGGCAAGCGCTTTGAATTCAACTACGACTACTGCAAGGGCTGCGGCATGTGCGTGGCGGAGTGCCCGTGCGGCGCCATTGAAATGGTGCCTGAAGAGGTCTGACAGGCCTCAAACCGCAGCGGTCCGCTGGTGGGCCGCTGGTGGGCCGCCAATGTGCAACAGGGCGCCACGGCGCCCTGTCTGCTTTGCTGGCGGCGCGCGCCGCGTACTTTTCAGCCGCTGCGCCTATGCGTCGGCGCCTTCGAGCAACTGCTGCAGCCCCACAGGGTCCGTCACCGAAATCTGCCGGTGCCGCACAAACAGCAAGCCGTTGGCCTGGAACTTTGAAAAGGTGCGGCTGATGGTTTCCAGCTTCAGCCCCAGGAAGCTGCCGATCTCTTCACGGCTCATGCGCAGCACCACGGTGGACGCAGAAAACCCGCGCACCTGAAGCCGCTTGGTGAGGTTGATCATGAAGGCCGCCAGCCGCTCTTCGGCATACATGCTGCCCAGCAAGAGCATGGCGCTGTGGGCACGCACGATCTCGCGGCTCATGACGCGGTGCAACTGCTGCTGCAGCGACGGCACCTCGTTGCCCAGTTGTTCAAGATCGGCAAATGGGATCACGCACACCTGCGAGTCTTCCAGCGCCACGGCGTCCACCTCGTGCCGCCCGGTGCCAATGCCGTCAAGGCCGATGAGCTCACCGCCCATCTGGAAGCCCGTGACCTGCTCGCGCCCGTCCTTGGACACCACGCTGGTCTTGAAGAAGCCGGTCCACACGGCATAGACCGCGTCAAAACGATCGCCCGTCTGGAACAGAAGATCCCCTCGCGCCACCTTGCGGCGCAGGGTCACCATGCGGCCGTCGATCAAGTCCATCTCGGCACTGGTCAGACCCACAGGCAAGCAAATCTCACGCAGGTTGCAGGTGGAGCAGGCCACCGTGCAGTGGTTGGCATGCAGAGGCCGAAAAACTGATTGATCCATGATGCGCTGTTGCACCGCAGTGGGTGGCAAGGAACCACTCTTTTTGCGACACAGGCAAATTATCAAAGGGGTAACCCTGATGCGCGCAAACGTCACACTTGGCGGACTGATCCACGTCAAGGCCAAGGAAGCAAGCGCGCATACAGTGCGCCGGCACCGTCGTACATGGCAAACACCGGCCCACCCACGCCTGCTTTCGCGCTCTGCCGTCTACCGGGGGCCGTCGGACGGCATCGCGGCCCCGCACACGCCCAGCGTGGCCAAGGCCTTGCCTGCGCTGGCGCGCGGACTGGCCTGCCGTGGCCCCGCCACGACGCCGGTGGCCACATCGGGCGCATCCAAAACCCCAACCCCACTCCCGCCGCCATCACTCCCGCCGCCATGATGCCCAGACTTGCCCGTTTTGCCGCCGCCCTGGCAGGGGCCTGCGCCTGCACGCTGGCCTTGGGTACGGCAACCCCGCCAGACACCAGCGCCTTGAGCGGCGAACTGAAGACCGCACTTGAAGCCACCGGCGACACCACACGCGGCAAGGCTGCGTTTGACGACTGCACCGGCTGCCACCGCAAAGACGGCGGTGGCCGCGCCGCGGCCACGGTGCCCAGGCTGGCCGGGCAGCACGCCGCAGTCATCGTCAAGCAACTGGTGGACATACGCAGCGGCAAGCGCCAAAACCCGCGCATGAAGCCACTGGTGGACGAACCCGGCATCACCGCCCAGGTGCTGGCCGACATTGCAGCCTACGTGCAGGCCCTGCCCGTGCCCGGCAACAACACCCAGGGCCCGGGCAACGACCTGGCGCTGGGCAAGCGGCTTTTTGACAAGGACTGCGCCGCGTGCCACGGCGCCAGCGGCGAAGGCCAGGCCCAGCGCTTCTACCCCATGGTGTCGGCACAGCACTTTGTGTACCTGCGGCGTGAGCTTGAGCTGATCCGCAGTGGCGAACGTGGCAATTCCAACGCCGACATGGCCCGGCTGCTGCAGGCCTACAGCGCCACCGATCTGCAGGCCCTGGCCGACCACATGTCACGCCTGCCGGCGACCGCGCGTTGAAAACCGTGCGCCGCAACCGTCTGCAATGGTGTTGCTACCGATCAAGGGCCGCCAGGGCCTGTGCCACCATGCTGGGCACCCTCAGCATGCACACGCAGCCCATGACCACCGCACGCCGACACGCCCCAAGACTCAGCGCCGCATGCCTGGCCCTGCTTCTGGGCGCACCGGTGGCCTGGGCCCAGACACGCGGTGAATTGCTATACGCCACGCACTGTGTGGCCTGCCACACCGAACAAATGCACTGGCGCGACAAGAAGCAGGCCGTGGACTGGGCCAGCCTGAAGGCGCAAGTGCAACTGTGGCAAGCCACCGGCATGCTGGGCTGGCCTGACGACGACGTGCAGCAGGTGGCCCGCTACCTCAACGACACCTACTACCGCTTTGCCGCACCGCCGGCACCCGGCACCGCCCGCATCGCCAGCCGCTGGGCTGGCGCTGGCAATGCCGCAGGGCTGTCCCCACAGCCGCGCTGAAGCCCCGATTTTCTCGAACCCTGGAGCCTTGACCCATGAACCACCACGCTGTCCTTGCCACTCTGTTGTTGGCCCTGTCCGCATGCCTGCCGCTGGCTGCCACGGCCCAGCCGTCCACCGTGCTGAAGGGCGAGGTGCTGGAAGTGCAAGACGTCGAGGGCTACACCTACCTGCGTCTGAAAACCCAAGAAGGTGAAGTCTGGGCCGCCGTCACCACCACCGCCGTGAAGAAAGGCGCCGTGGTGAACATCGGCAACCCGATGACGATGCAGAACTTCGAGAGCAAGGCGCTGAAGAAACGCTTCGACAAGATCGTGTTCGGCGCCGTCGTTCAGGTGGGCAGCCAGGGCAGCCTGCCCAAACCCGGCCCCACGGCTGGCGCAGCCACCATGTTGCCCGCCATGCCCGCCGCGCCGATGGCCGCCGCTGCCCATGCTGGCACTGGAGCCGCAGCCACGCAGGCCGCGCCCACCAAAGTGGAGAAGGTAGACAAGGCCAAGGGTGCCGACGCACGCACGGTGGCCGAAATCGTCAAGGGCAAGGCCGGCCTGAAGGACAAGACCGTGGTGGTGCGGGCCCGAGTCGTCAAGGTCAACAACGGCATCATGGGCAAGAACTGGCTGCATGTGCAAGACGGCAGCGGCGCCGCGCTAGATGGCAGCCATGACGTGCTGGTGACCACCAAGGACACGGCCGCCGTGGGCGACGTGGTGACCCTGCGTGGCACCGTGCGCACCGACGTGACGATGGGTGCGGGCTATGCCTACGCCGTGATGGTGGAAGACGCAGCGGTGCGCAAGTAAGGGCCCGGCGGCAGGCCAGGCGGGTGTTTGCCTTAGGCCGTTGGCCGCTTTCCGCTTGACGTTCAGCGTTTGCCATTCGACATTCGCCGTCTGCAAACTTGAACTGCTTCAAGGCGGGTTGGGGGCGCATTCACCTAAGGTAACGGGGTTGTTGTACTTGGCACCACCCCATGACTCCTGCCGTGATTGACGCCCGCTCCGTGCCTCCGCTGGAGCGCTTTCCGCTGATCTTTTCCACCTTTGACAGCCTGGTGCCCGGCCAGGCCTTCGAACTCATCAACAACCACGACCCATTGCCCCTGTACTTCAAGTTCCGCGACGTGCGCAAGGGCTTGTTTGACTGGCAGTACGTGGTCGCCGGGCCTGCGCAATGGCGCGTGCGCATTGCCAGAACAGCCGGCCAGAACCCTGACGCGGCTGACGCCAGCACCGCAGGCGCAATGAACTGAGTCAAGGGCCCTACGCGGGCCCCCCTTTGGCTGCGTGCAAGTGGCAAGCCGGCGCCCTGGACAGGCCAAGCCCGGCGTTAGAGTGGGTGGCGCAATATCCAGCGACGCGCCGACGCACCAACGAAACCTATGCCCGACCCACAGCCGCAGGCCCGCCCGGCTCCAGCAGCCGACGAAGCACCGCGCGTGCAGTTGTTTGGCGCCCCGCTGTTGCATGCTGACGGCCAGACCGTGGCCATGGTCTGCGAGCGGCGCTTTCAGATCCTGGCCTTGCTGGCGCTTGAAGACGGGCGTTGGGTGCCACGCGAGCGCGTGGCCGCGCTGCTGTGGCCCGGCCGCCCCGCCGACCTGGCCCGACGCAACCTGCGCAAGGTGATCTTCCTGCTGCATGGCCTGCCGGGTCTGGCAGCCCTGGAGATCACCGACCACGGCTTGCGCTGGCCGGTGGACAGCGACGTGGGCGCCTATTTGCACCCGCACCGCGTGCCCCCGCCCGACGCACTGGCTGTGGGTGGCGAGACCCTGCTGGCCGGTTTTGACGACCCTGCCAACCCGGCCTGGAACGACTGGTTGACCACCGAGCGCGCGCGTGTGGCACAAGCGTGGCGGCGCGTGGCGCTCACGCAGATCGATCACCTTGCCGATCCCACGGCTTGCCTGGTCTTGGCCACCCGCTTGCTGCAGGCCGACCCATTGGACGAAGCCGCCGTGGCGGCGCTGTTGCGGGCCGCAACCGGCCACGCCGAGCCCGGCGCCCAGGCCCTGGCCCAGCGTGTGTTCCGCGACTACGCAGCGCGGCTGGCCGAAGAACTGGGCATCGAGCCTTCGGCCGCGCTGCGCGCGCTGGCGCACACAACACCGGTGTTGGATGCAAAACCCCTGGCCGCACGCGGCGCCGCACACAGGCCAGCGGCACCAGAACCCGCACTTGCATCCACTCGCCCCGCGTTTGTGGGCCGCCGCCAGGAGCTGGCCACGCTGGCCGCCTTGCTGGCTGAACCCGAGGCCCGGCTCGTGACCCTGGTGGGGCCGGGCGGCATCGGCAAGAGCCGGCTCGCACGCGAAGCCATGCCGCACCTGAAGGCACAGTTTCCCGACGGCTGCTTCTGGATCGAGATGCACGACCTTGAAAGCCGTGCGCAGGTGGCGAGCCGTGCCGCGCAGCAGCTTGGGCTTGACCTGCCCGGCGGTGGCGATACCCAACGCGCCGTGGCGCGCTGGCTGGCCGAACACCAGGCGCTGCTGGTGTTTGACAACGCCGAAGACCTGGTCGAAGCGCACGATCTCTTCGACGCCCTGGCCACCGCCGGGCTGGCAAGCCGTGTGCTGGTGACATCGCGCTCACGCACGGCGCGACCCGGCGAATGTTTGCTGCCACTCAGCGGCCTGGCCTGCCCCGACGAAGACAGCCACGACCTTGCGTCGGCCGAGTCCTTTGACGCCGTGCGCCTGTTTCAGCAGCGTGCCGTTGTTGCACTGCCCAGCTTCGACCTGGCCACGCAATTGCCCGGTGTCATTGCCCTGGTGGACGCCGTGGGTGGCATGCCACTGGCCCTGGAATTGGCGGCCAGCTGGGTGCGCCTGCTGCCGGTGGCCGAGATCGCGCGCGACGTGCAGGACTCGATGGAGGTGCTCGAACGCGATCCTGCCCTGAGCACACCGCTGGCGCGCCCCGAACACGCCAGCCTGCGTGCCGTGGTGGAGCGCTCCTTTGCACTGCTGGCGCCGCGCGAAAGCCACGCGCTGGCGCGCCTGTCGGTGTTTGTGGGTGGCTTCACGCGCACTGCCGCACGCGAGGTGGCCCAGGCACCGTTGCCGCTGCTGTCGTCGTTGGTGGACAAGAGCCTGGTGGCCAGCAGCGGCGCGGGCCGCTTTTCACTGCATCCGGTGATTGCCGCCTACGCAGCAGAAGTGCTGGCCCGCCAGCCCGATGCACTGGCCCAGGCCCGGGAGCACCACGCGCAGGCCTGCACGGCCGCATTGGCGCTGCTGGCGCCCCACCGCATTGGCGACTCGCGCCCGCTGACCGAACACATGCAAGCCGAACTGCCCAACCTGGCGGCGGCCTGGCGCTGGGCGGTGCAAGCCGAAAGGCTGGACCTGCTGGACCTGATGGCCCGGCCGCTGGGTGACGCCTTTGAACGCAACGGGCACTTTGCCGACGGGCTGGCACTCTTTGCCCTGGCGCAGCGCCTGCAGCCCAAAAACGCTGCCGGCGCGCGTGCCATGGCGGCGGTGCTGACGGCCCTGTCCGCGCTGAAGATGCTCACGGGTGCGCTCGACGAGGCGTTTGCCCTGGCGCGGGCGGTGGTGGACTCGGGCCCTGGCGTGGCCGGACTGGAGCCCTTTGTTTGTGGCCTGAGTTCCATGGGCACCTACCACTGGCGCCAGGGCCGCTTTGATGAGGCCCTGGCTTGCGACGAACAGGCCGTGGCCGCAGCGCGGCGCCACGGCGACCGCCACTGCATGACCTTCACCATCTGCAAGCTCGCTGTGAGCCTGCAATCCATGGGCCGGCTGGAGCCAGCACTGGCTGCTGCGGGCGAGGCCGTGGCGCTGGCCAGTGAAACGGGCAACGTGATGTTCCTCTGTGCGGCACTGATCTACGAGGCCGGCATGCGCGCCCAGCAAGGCCAGTGGCAGGTGGCCTGCAGCCAGTTGGAGCGGGCCATGCGCCTGGCCCAGGAGACAGGCCACCACACTGCGGCCCTGTTCGCGCGCCAGAAGCTGGGCGCGGCGCTGCTGAAGCTGGGGCGCGTGGCCGACGCACGCAGGCATCTGGAAATCGCAGCCGCGCGGGGCCACACGCTGGCCATGGACATGGTCGAACACACCTGCTTGCGCGACCTGGCGCGGGCCGATTTGCTGCAAGGCCAGCCAGACGCCGCCCTGGCCCACCTGCAGCCCTTGCTGCTGGCCTTTGAGGCTTCGCCCAACGGGTCTTTGCACCTGCGCACGCTGCTGGTGTACGGCCAGTGGCTCAGCGCCGCAGGGCGCCCGGGCGAGGCGGCGGCGGTGTGCCGCTGCCTGCTGGCCGACACGCGGCTCGACGCCGAGGGCAAGGCCGATGTGCTGACTCTGCTTGGGGCCCTGCCGCCGCAGCCCGGGGCAACGCCAACGCTGGACGAGATGGCCGCTGCAGTGCGGCATGAAACGGCCCTGGCACGGCCGGGAAACGCTCAAGAAACGCCCCCGGCCTAAGGTAGGCCCCAGACGTGGCCACCGCCGCGTTGCAGGGGCTCACCCATGGACGAATCCGCTCTCTACCTGGTGCGCGTGTGGCATGCAGGGCCGCAATTTCGCGCCACGGCGCGCCGTGTTGAAGACGACGCGACACAGCAGTTTGCGGCGCCCGACGAACTCATCCACTTCTTGTCGCAGCCCATCGGCGCCAGGCTGCGGCCCGTGCCGCCGGCCACGCCGCACAGCACAAAGCCAGCAGGAGGAACACCATGCGCCAGCAACTGATGCCCCCCCTCGGTCACCGGGCGCAGGGCCTTGTGTGGCTGCTGTTCGTGGCCGGCGCACTGGCCCTGGCCGGCTGTGGTGGCGACGGGGGTGCCGCTGAAAGCCCGCCGCCCGTGGAAACGGTGCCGGTGGGCACGGCTGTCACGCAAACCATTGGCACCACCGGCGGCACCGTGCAAGCCACGGCGTCCGGAATGAAGATCAGCCTGAGCTTCCCCGACGGGGCCCTGGCCGCCGACACCGTGGTGACCCTGACGCCACAGGCCCCTGCGCAGGGGGACGTGGTGAGCGTCAAGCTCGCGCCCGGCGGCACCTTCTTTGCCAAGCCGGTGACCGTGGTGCTGGAGTACCCGGCCGGCCAGGTGCCCGATGCCAAGGCCAGCCTGCGGCAAAAACTCGGCAGCGAAGACAGCTTCATGGTCACCACCGTGGACGCCGCCACACGCACCCTGAGCGCCAAGCTCACCACCTTTGGCGGCACCGGCCTGGATGCGCTGGCGCGGCCCGCAGCGGGTCCTGCCTCTGCCCCGGCCGGGCGCGCCATGGACCTGGGTGCCCGGGCCCTGGAGACCCCGGCGGCGCCGAGCGACGGCACGCTCACCGCCGACGCCAGCGTCCCGCTTGCGGAGATGATCGCCAGCATCCGGCGCCAGGTCACGATCCTGGAAAACGTGGGTGACTTCGAAGGCGCCTTTGCGCTGCAGGCCAGCATCGCCAGCCTGTTGATGCGCAGGGGCGACGTCGACTTCCCCGTGACGGCCACGCCCTTCATCACCGAGGCGCACGGCACCGCCTGCGCGGCACTCAGCGCGGCCATGGCCGAGGCGCGCGCCGCCCAGGTCACGAAGGTGAGTGAGTTCAAGCCGCTGCGCGAGAAGATAGGAAACTGGTGGGTGATTGCCGATCAGACGAACATCTTGGGCACCGGATGCCCCGGCGCGACGATCGACGACTTTTCAGAAGCCGCGATCGACCTCACGACGCGCGAAGCGGCCTTGCAGGCAGAGGAGCTCAGGAAGGTCAAAGAGGTGGCGGACCCGGACAAGAAGGCCAAGATCGACGCGGCCGCAGCCGCCCTGAAGATCGCCCGCAAGAACAAGCTCGAGTTCGAGGCGCTGCACGCGGCCGCGACAGATGAGCGGCAAGCCTCGTGGCACCAGCGCCCAAGCGCTGGCGGTGCACGACAGCGGCTATGCCGCGATCATCCAGACCGTGTTGCTCGACCCGCTCATGGTGCCGGCGCGCGAAGCCGCCTGGACCATGGCCAAGGGAAGTGCCACGCTGGCGCAGTACCCGCCTTTGATTGACGCCTTCGGCAGCGCACCGGCGCTGCAGCAGGACGCACAGTTCGTGCGCACGCGCATCGAGGCGCGCATCAACAGCGCCAGCGGCGACATGCTGGGCCGCAGCGTGCTGGGCTTTGACGTGCTGCCCGACCAACCGGCCGACCCGAAGCGCAGCGACACACTGACCCTGCGCCCCGGCACCACGCTGGCGCTCAGCGGCAACATCGCCAACCTGGAATGCGCCAGCGCTGGCGACGAGACGCTGAAGGTCACCTTCGACGACGTGCAGGTCGCCAGCGTCAGCGCCGGCGGCGGCAACCTGCTGGCCGGTGCGCTGGCGTCGCTCACGCCCAGGAGGCTGCTGCAGGCCGCCGGGCTGCGCGACGACGACACCGGCAGCCACACGCTGCGTGTGCGCCGCTCGGTGAGCCCCTGCGCCGCCGCGCTGGGCATCACCGATGACTTGCTGGCCACGGTGACGCTGTCGTTCGCCGCCGAGCGCAAGATCCTCTTCGCCCGCCAGCCGTATCCCGCCGGCAATGACGGTAGCGGCATCTTTGGCGGCACCGGCATCGAATCGGTCAACGCCGATGGCACGGGGCGGGCCGTGCTCACCGTCAATGGACTCGCGGAAGTGTGCGTCCCGGATGGCGATACCCCCAGTTGCTCCATGTGGGCCACCAAGAACGACCACCAGCCGACGCTGTCGCCCGATGGCAGGCAACTGCTCTTTTCGCGCGTGGGCAATAACGGGCAGGCCAGCGGCATCATGTTGGCCAATGCCGACGGCAGTGGCCAGGCGCTGCTGACCAACCAGGCCGATAGCCTTCCTTCATGGTCGCCAGACGGCCGGCGCATCGCCTTCGTGCGGAGTTCGGCCCAGCAGGCCACCTTGCTGGTGATGAACATCGACGGCAGCAATGCCCTCCAGCTTGCCAGCAGTCAGCGCGTCACTGGCACGGCCTGGTCACCCGACGGCAAGACGATCGCCTTCGGCGTTGACTTGAGCGACACCTCGGGCGTCTACGTGGTGGCTGCCGACGGCAGCAGCCCGGCCAGCCGTTTGCTGGCTGTACAAAACGCCCGGCTTTCGCCCTCGGCGTGGTCACCCGATGGCACGAAGATCGCGTTCGGCGATTACTACTTCGGCAGCGCCGGGATCATCAACGCCGACGGCACGGGCCTGGTTCGGCTTGACGCCTTGGACGTCGTGCGGGCGCCACCGGCCTGGTCGCCGGATGGATCCGAACTCGCGTTTTTCGAATGCCCCTACCCCAACTACGTGTGCGCGATCTTCGTGATGAAGCCGGATGGCACCGGTCGCAGGCAACTGACGGCCAACGGCACCCTGGTGGGGTTCGACGACGACTATCTGAGCTGGCGCTGACCTGTCCACACCCAGGCTCTGACGCAGGCGGCCACCAGGCGCGCCTGCGCTTGGCGACCGCTACGCGGCCCGCGCCTTGAGCCAGGCCGCCGTGGCCACGCCTACGTCGTGGCCGTTGCGCAGGCAGTCACCCACCGAGACACCGCCCTTCCAACTGCCACACAGGCGCAGGCCCGGCAGCGCCTGCTCGGCGGCGTCGGCGCGCGCCACACGGCCCAGGTGGCCGATGACGTATTGCGGAATGGCACGCGGCCAGCGTGTCACCACCTGCCAGCGCGGTGCAGCCGTGGCGCCCAGCAAGATGCCATGTTCGGCATGCGCCAGCGCCGCAATCTCGTCGGGCGGCATGGCCGGCAGATCGGGGCTGCGCCGCCCGCCCATGAAGGTGGTCAGCAGCGACACACCCTGCGGCGCGCGGCTGTCGAACATGCTGCTGGAAAAAAGCACGCCCAGCACACGGCGCTTTTCCTTGCCCGGCAGCAGGCAGCCAAAGCCGTCCAGCGGGTGCGCGATGTCGGCCGTGTTGTAGGCCGACGCCACGGTGGCCACAGGCGCGTATTCGATGGCGTCCATGGCCGCTGCGGCGTCTGGCGCGTGTGGGCGCACCAGCGCGGCGGCGGCATCGGCCGCCACCGCCAGGATCACGCTGCGCGCCTGCCAGGCCACGGCCTGGCCTTGTTGATCGGCCTGCACGGTGAAGACGCCTTGTGCGTCGCGTTGCAGCGCCGTGGCGCGTGTCTGGTAGGCCACGCCGCCCAGGGCTGAAGCCAGGGCCAGCGGCAAGGTCTGCATGCCCTGCTCAAAAGAAAAACTCTTGGCCGTGTTCTTGGCCGTTTCCTTGGCCCGTTTGCGCTCGGCCGCTCCCAGGAACTGGCCCTTGATGAGGCTGCCCCAGCGCTGCTCCAGCGCATGCAGCTTGGGGAAAGCTGCCTTCACCGAGATCTGGTCCGGGTTGCCGGCGTAGATGCCCGACACAAAGGGGTCGATGGCGTAGTCCAGAAACTCTTGCCCCAGGCGGCGGCGCACGAAGGCGGCAATGGACTCTTCCACCGCCGGGTCACTGGGCGCCTTGAAGGGCTCCAGCATCAATCCGGCCTTGGCGGCGATGGAAAACAGCGGCGTCGAAAAGAAGGCGCCCGGCGACATGGGCAGCGCAATGAGTTTGCCCCCGCGCACCACATAACGCTTTTCTGACGCAGCAGACGCCCAGCGCAGCTGCGGCTTGAGGCCAAGTTCTTCCACGAGTTCGCCGATCAGCGGCGTGGTGTCCATGGCGCTGTTGGGCCCGCGCTCAAACATGCAGCCGTCGCGGTGCACGCTGGCGATGACACCCCCGGGCTGGGTGCCGGCGTCCATGACCCGCACCTTCAAGCCCGCCTGGTGCAGCCGGTACGCGGCCACCAGGCCCGTCATGCCGGCGCCCACCACGAGCACGTCCCACACGTGACCACTTTCACTGGGGGTGGCTGCTGCGTTCATACAAATCTCCTGTGCAATCTGATCACGGCGACAGTGCAAACCGCGCC
>CAZUKT010000084.1:0-4037 GCA_964620975.1 uncultured Rubrivivax sp.
CAGCGCCATCACCATCTGGCAGGCCACGGGCACCGGGTCGATGCGCAGGTGCGGCAGCGCCGCATGGCTGCCCTTGCCGCGGATGGTGATGTGGAATTCGTTGCTGCTGGCCATCATGGCGCCGGGGTGGACGCCGAAGGTGCCCACCGGCATGCCGGGCCAGTTGTGGGCGCCGAACATGGCTTCCATCGGGAACTTGTCGAACAAACCGTCCTTGATCATCTCGCGCGCGCCGCCGCCGCCTTCTTCAGCCGGCTGAAACACCAGGTAGACCGTGCCGTCGAAGTTGCGGTGCTTGGACAGGTGCTTGGCCGCCGCCAGCAGCATGGCGGTGTGGCCGTCGTGGCCGCAGGCGTGCATCTTGCCCTGATGCCGGCTGGCGTGGGCAAAGGTGTTGTGCTCGGTCATGGGCAGGGCGTCGATGTCGGCGCGCAGGCCCACGGCACGGGGGCTGCTGCCGTTCTTGACGATGCCCACCACGCCGGTCTTGCCCAGCCCGCGGTGGATGGGAATGCCCCATTCGGTCAGCGCCTTGGCAATCACGTCGGCGGTGCGCTCTTCCTGGAAACACAGCTCAGGGTGGGCGTGGATGTCTCGTCGCAGCGCGGTGATGGCGGCCACGTCGGCCAGGATGGGTTCGATCAGGTTCATGGCGGGGCGGGGGTCAAGGGCGATGCGCCATGTTATGCCGCTCGCCCGGCCTTTGTGCTGAAGGGCTGACTTGCCAGGTGGCGGGCGGCGGCTGGCGTGCGGCGGCTGGAAGGCGGCCTGCCGGCCGCTCAGGGTGACACGGCCTGCAGCGACCAACTGTGCGGGTCGGCGCTGACCAGGTTGCAGGGCGCGCCCACGGCGCGGGAGCCGGCCAGGGCCTGGATGTCGCTGTAGCGCGGCATGCCGGGGTCGGGCGTCAGTGTGCTGTCGCAGCCGTTGCGAAACACACCCATCAATTCCACCTGCAGGGGCTGTGGCAAGGCAGCGCAACTCAGCGTGGCTTGCACCTTGACCGTGTTGACCTGCGCGAAGTAGCCCTTGTGGCGGCCGTCGGCCCTTTCGTCGGGGCCGTACACCAGCAGCAGGCTGGTGTCGGGGTCGATAGCCAGCGTGCGCGTCACCGAGCAGCCGGCCATGGTCAAGGTAACCCGCGCTGTGCCCGCAGGTGTGTAGACCAACGAATCCTGCAGCGTGCCTTCCTTCAGCGTCCAGACGATCTGGTCGATCTGCGTCTGTGTCAGCACGGCGCCAGGGATGCCGCTCTGGCCCGTCATGCTGCCTTCGTAGCGCGTCACGATCTGGCCGGTGCTGAAGCCGAGTGTGGCCTTGCCGACGCCACGCCGTGAACGTGATTCAAGCGCCACGCTGGCCGCCTGGCGCGGCGCGGCCGGTGCCACGAAGTCAAAGGTGGCATCGGCGGGCGCCTGGGGTGGGCTGATGCTGCTGCCGCCCGTGAGCCTGGCCGTGACGGTGGCTGCCGTGAAGCTGCCGTCCACCGCGCTGCGCGGGCTGGCGATGATCTTGACGGGCGTCGACGGTGCAAGATCAGTGCGGGCCGCCGGCGTGGTTTCGGTGGTCAGGTTGACGCAGCGCCCGCTTTGCGCTGCGCGTTCCATATTCAGCGACAAGATCATTGCGTACCCCGTCGCTGCCGTTGCCACCGCGCTGGCCGATTCGGCGTGTGCGGCCGTGACGGCGCCGCTGGCTCGGTTGACGGAAGAGGTGTCGATGTTTTTCTGCAGCTTGTAGGTGGCATCCAGGAACACGCCCTTGGCGCTGTTGAAGGACGCCTGCTGCACCCGGACTTCAACGTCGAAGTCGTTCAACAAGTGGGCGTTGTCGTCAAGCTGGCGTGTCAGCGTCACGTCGACCAAGGTGTTGACGCCCGTGCGGTCGTCGCCCAGCAGGGTGAGCTGGGAGTCTGAGCTGAACTTGAGCGTGAGCCGTCCGTTGGGGTCGGGGCAGGCCTGCAGGTCCAACGACGTGATGGTCTTGTTGCGCATGCCCTTGGGCACGTCGTCGGTGACGGTGGTGCTGCTGTACCCGATGCGTTCGCGGGCCAGGTCGATGTCGGCGCTGAACTGCCCGCCCGGGGTTGCGGCGGTGGGGGAGCTGACATGCCCGCCAACATCAAATCCGCCCCAAGTGGCCAAGGTGCTGACGAAGACGCTGCTGATGAAGCTCAGGCTCAGGCCGCTGAGCCCGTCCAGGCCTGACGCATCGCCGCTGCGCACGGCACGGGCACCAAAGCGGTTTTTGCTGCCGCCCGCAGCCCCGGTGGGAACCCCCGGCAGTGCGGTCAGCATGGCGCCAATCTGCACGCGGGCTGCGGTGTTGTAGAAGTTCATGGACTGCACGGCGGCGGCGTCCAGGGCGGCGTCGGCCTGGGCAATGCCACCCAGTGCATCGGCCAGCCCGCCCCAGATGACGAGGTTGCGCACGGCGGGTGCCTGCACGGCGTTGATGCGCGCCAGCCGTGTGTTGTCGTCCAGAGCCTGCTGCTGCGCAAATTCAGCCTGCAGGCCTGCGGCCGTTACCGGCGGCAGGGCCGGCGCGGCGGGCGGGGTGGGTTCAATCGGTGACACGCTGTCGCCCCCGCCCGAGCCACATGCCACCAGCAGCAACATCACCATCAACGCCGCTGGCAGTGCTGGCGGCATCCGCCAGCGGCCGCCTGGGTGCGGTTCATCACCGGGGCGCAAAGATTTCCGGGCGGTCTGCATAGTGCATTGATCCTTCAGCCCGGAGTTGACGTAACCGGCGCAGAAGGAATTCTTCGCGTCAGGTGTTAGGCCGTCGTTAGGAAACAAGAAGCGTGCTGTCGGGGGGCTGCGCACCGGCTGCGATGGGAGGCGGCGATGGCATGCGGCGATCGCGCCTGTGGCACAGTGGGCGCCATGACCCAAGACGACAACAGGCCGGCGCGCATCGTGCAAGGTGTCTGCCCACACGACTGCCCCGACACCTGCGCCATGCACATCACGGTGCAAGACGGCCGCGTCATCCGCGTGGCGGGCGACCCCACGCACCCGCCCACGCATGGCGCGCTGTGCACCAAGGTCAGCCGCTATGCCGAGCGCACCTACAGCGCCGAGCGTGTGCTGACGCCGCTCAAGCGCGTGGGCGCCAAGGGCGAAGGGCGCTTCGAGCCCGTGAGCTGGGAGGCGGCGCTGGACGACATCAGCGCGCGGCTCAAGTCCATCGCGGCCCGCGCGCCGCAGGCCATCCTGCCCTACAGCTACGCCGGCACCATGGGCCTGGTGCAGGGCGACGGCATGGGCGCGCGCTTCTTCCACAAACTGGGCGCCAGCCTGCTGGACCGCACCATCTGCAGCACGGCCGGTGGCGACGCGCTGGCCGCCACCTACGGCGCCAAGATCGGCATGCATGTGGAGCAGTTTGCGCACAGCCAGTTGATCCTCATCTGGGGCAGCAACCCCATCACCAGCAGCGTGCACTTCTGGACCTTTGCGCAGCAGGCCAAACGCGCCGGTGCACGGCTCATCTGCATTGACCCGCGCAAGACCGAAACCGCCGACAAGTGCCACCAGCACATCGCGCTGCTGCCCGGCACCGACGGCGCGCTGGCCCTGGGCCTGATGCACGAGCTTGTCACCCACGACTGGCTGGACCACGACTACATCACCCAGCACGTGGACGGCTGGCCCGCGCTGCGCGAAAGCGCGCTGCAGTGGCCGCCCGAGCGTGCGGCGGCGGTGTGTGGCATCACGGCGGCTGAGGTGCGCGAGCTGGCGCGTGAATACGCCCACACCCGGCCCGCCGCCATACGCCTGAACTACGGCATGCAGCGCGTGCGCGGCGGTGGCAATGCCGTGCGCCTGGTGGCCGTGTTGCCTTGCCTGGTGGGGGCGTGGCGGCAGCCGGCGGGCGGGCTGCACCTGTCGGCCAGTGGCTGGTTCCGCCATGCGCGGCGTGATGCCTGGCTGCAGCGGCCCGACCTGCTGGCCGGGCGCCGGCCGCGCACCATCAACATGGTGACCATCGGCGACGATTTGCTGCGTGAATCCAGCGCCGAATTCGGCCCC
>CAZUKT010000084.1:4047-11996 GCA_964620975.1 uncultured Rubrivivax sp.
CGTGGTGGTCTACAACAGCAACCCGGTGGCCGTGGCGCCCGACAGCGGCAAGGTGGCGCGAGGCTTTGCGCGGCATGATCTCTTCACCGTGGTGCTGGAGCACTTTCTTACCGACACGGCCGACCACGCCGACTACGTGCTGCCGGCCACCACGCAGCTGGAGCATTGGGACGCGCACACCACCTACGGCCACACCTGCGCCATGCTCAACCGGCCGGCCATCGCCCCCGTGGGCCAGGCGCGGTCCAACGCGCAGATCTTTCGCGACCTGGCGGCGCGGCTGGGGTTTGCAGACGCGTGTTTTTCTGACAGCGACGAGGCCATGGCGCGCGGCGCCTTCGACCCCGCCCATGTGGACCTGGCCGAGCTGGATGCACGCGGCTGGAGCCCGCTGCGCATTGCCGACGCGCCCTTTGCCCACGGCGGCTTTGCCACGCCCAATGGCAAGGTGCAAGCCGGCGCCGTGCCGGCGCTGGGCCTGGGCGTTCCCGAGCATGTGCCCAACGCCGAATGTGCACTGACGACGCCGGGCCTGGCGGCGCGGTATCCGCTGGCCATGATTTCGCCGCCGGCACGGCATTTTCTGAACAGCACCTTCGTCAACGTGGCCAGCCTGCGCGCCGCCGAGAAAGAGCCGCGTGTGGAACTGCACCCGCAAGACGCCGCCGCACGCGGCATCACCAGCGGCGCGGTCGTGCGGGTGTTCAACGACCGGGGCAACTACCTGGCCACCGCCGACGTGAGCGAACGTGCGCGCCCGGGTGTGGTCAACGGCCTGGGCATCTGGTGGCGCAAGTTCGGGCGCAACGGCACCAACGTCAATGAACTCACGCACCAGGGTCTTACCGACATCGGCCGTGGCCCCAGCTTCTACGACTGCCTGGTTGAAGTGGCCGCCGTGGATGTGCCCGCCCATGGGCCGGTTTGACGCGCCATGAAGCGCCTGCGCCCATGCGGTGGTGGTTGATGGCGGCGGGTGGTGTGGCGGGCGCGGCGGGCCTGGTGCTGCTGGCTGCAGCCACCGTGTGCCTGACCAGTGGCTGCAGCACGCTGGGTTACTACGCGCAGGCCGTGAACGGCCACCTGAGCCTGCTGCAAAGCGCCAGGCCCGTGGCCGACTGGACCGCCGACCCCGCCACGCCCGAAGCGTTGCGCTCGCGGCTGCAACTGACCCAGCGCATGCGCGACTTTGCGGTGAGCGAACTCAAGCTGCCCGACAACGACAGCTACCGCCGCTACGCCGACCTGCAGCGCAACGCAGCCGTGTGGAACGCGGTGGCCGCACCCGAGCTGGGCCTGACGCTGAAAACCTGGTGTTTCCCGGTGCTGGGCTGCGTGGGCTACCGGGGTTACTACACCCGCGACGGTGCCGACGCACTGGCCACGCAGCTCAAGGCCGGAGGCTGGGAAACACTCGTCTACGGCGTGCCGGCCTACAGCACGCTGGGCCTGAGCAACTGGGTGGGTGGCGACCCGCTGCTCAACACCTTTGTGAACTGGAGCGAAGGTGAACTGGCGCGGCTGATCTTCCACGAGCTGTCGCACCAGGTGGCCTATGCCGACGACGACACCACCTTCAACGAAAGCTTTGCCACGGCGGTAGAACGCATCGGCGTGCGCCTGTGGCTGGCGCAGCACGCCACGCCCGCAACCCGTGCCGAATACGAGGCCCAGGCACAGCGGCAGCAGGACTTTCGCAGCCTCACGCTGCGCTGGCGCGGCGAGCTTGACGCGCTGTACAAAACCGATGCGCCCGACGCCACCAAACGCGAACGCAAGGCCGCACTGATGGGCCGCATGCGCGCCGAATACCAGGCCATGAAGGCCGACCGCTGGGGCGGGTTTGCCGGCTATGACGGCTGGTTTGAACGCGCCAACAATGCCAGCTTTGCCGTGCTGGCTGCGTACAACGAACTGGTGCCCGAATTCGAGGCCTTGTTTGTGCGCAGCGGCAGCGACTTCAACCGCTTTTACGCCGAAGTAAAACGCCTGACTGCCTTGCCCAAGGCGCAACGCCGCACGCAGCTGACAAACGCTTCCACCCCTTCAAGGAGCTGACCCCGTGGCCGACATCCGCATCCACCGAGACCACCACCTGGGCCTGGCCAAGGCACGCAAGATTGCCTGGAACTGGGCCGAAGACGTGGAGAAAAACTTCGACATGGAATGCACGGTGATCGAAGGCGAGACCAGCGACACGGTGGAGTTCACGCGCACCGGTGTCAGCGGGCAGCTGATCGTGGCGGCCGACCACTTTGACTTGCACGCGAAGCTGGGTTTCTTGCTGGGCGCCTTCAGCAAGACGATTGAAGCCGAGATCACCAAGAACCTGGACGACCTGCTGAGCAAGGGCGCCAAGGCGGCACCGGCCAAGGCCGCGCGCAAGAAGGCCGGCTAGCCGCCGCAGCGCGCGCACTCAGCCTCTGGCCCGGCCCGCGGCGGGCGCGGTATAGTGTGGCGGCATTGGATACACACATGTGTATCCAGTTTGCAGGAGCCGCCCATGACCACCAAAGATGCCGGTATGCGCATTCGTGTTGAACGCGACTTGCGTGACGCGTTTGTGGACGCCTGCCAGTCGCAAGGCCTGGTGGCGGCCGAAGTGCTGCGCGACTTCATGAAAGGCTTTGCCGCCAAACACGGCAGCGACCAGGCGGCGCTGTTTGGCAAGCCCGCCGCCGCAGCGCTGCCGCCTGGTGCACCTTTTGCGCCAAGTGCGTCTGCTGCGCCGCGTGCGCGCAGACGCTGAAGCGCCGGCCGCACCCGCCGGTTTGCCGCTGCACCGCCACCCTCGACATCCTCAAAAAAACGGGAGACCCCATGCTTGTGCTCAAGACCGACCAGAAGCGTTTTCTTGCCGCCATGCAAGACGTGATCGGGGCCGTGGAACGCCGGCACACCTTGCCCATCCTGTCCAACGTGCTGCTGCGCAAAACAGGCAACCAGCTCAGCCTCACCACCTCGGACCTGGACTTGCAGCTCAGCACGCAGGCCGACCTGGGCGGTGAGGCGGGCGACTTTGCCACCACACTGGCGGCGCGCAAGCTGGTGGACATCTTGCGGGCGCTGCCGGCTGAACTGCCCGTGTCGCTGACGGCCAAGTCCGGCAAGCTGGTCTTGCAAGGTGGCAAGAGCCGTTTCACGCTGCACACGCTGCCGGCGCAAGACTTTCCGCTCGTGCAAGAAGCGGCCGGCATGGCGCCGCCGGTGTTGCTGGCGCAACCCCTGCTGCGCAGCTTGCTGGCGCAGGTGGAATACGCGATGGCGGTGCAAGACATCCGCTACTACCTCAACGGCGTGCTACTGGCCATGAACGGCCACACGATCACCCTGGTGGCCACCGACGGCAACCGCCTGGCCTTGGCGCAGGCCACGGTAGAGGCCGAACTGCCCCAGACCGAAGTCATCCTGCCGCGCAAGGCGGTGCAAGAACTTCTGCGCCTGCTGCATGACGACGCCAGCGCCGACAGCCCGGTGGAGATGCGTTTTGCCCCGGCGCAGGCCCGCTTCACGGCAGGTGGCGTGGCGCTGACCACCAAGCTGGTGGAGGGAAAGTACCCCGACTACCGGCGTGTGATCCCGGCCAACAACCCACAAACCGTCACCGTGCCCCGCGAAGCCCTGTTGGCCAGTCTGCAGCGCGCGGCCCTGATGACCAACGAACGCTTCAAAGCCGTCACGCTGAACATTGAACCCGGCTCGCTGCGCATCAGCGCACGCAATGCCGAGCAGGAAGAAGCCAAGGAAGAAATCGAGATTGCCTACGACGGCACCGAAATCGAGATTGGCCTGAACGTGGTCTACCTGATGGACTTGTTGACGCACAGCACCGCCGACACGGTGACGCTGGCGCTGCGCGACGCGCAGGCGGCCGTGCTGGTGACGCTGCAAGGCCAGGCGGGATTCAAGTACGTGGTGAGCCCGCTGCGCATCTGAAGCGGCGCGCTGGTGCTCGACGCGGTGATGATTTAGGGGCGCCTGGAAGCCGCTGTTCGGCCGCTCTGCACCCCCTCGGAGTGGCCACCTGCGATTCGTGGGGCTCTTCCGAAACCCCAGGCCACAGCGCCGGTCGCGACTGGAGCGCTTTGTTGGGGAACTAACGCGCATCGCGCACGAGCAGCGCGCTGGACACGTAGACCCACGACACCCTATGGTTCGACCCGTTGCTGGTCATCGTCCACGCGCCGGCGAATTGCCCCGAGTCCCAGCCGAATGGCGTGGAAGTCCAGACGGCGAACTCGACGCTGATGGGAAACAGCTCGGCATTCAGCGACGGGGCCGCGCAGCGGTCGTCGATGATCGAGAGCAGCTCCTTGGCGTTGGGCAGGCGCCAGTCGCCATGCCCGGCAACGCGGCTGGACCGCGCGGCAGCAAGCGCCTCCTCCCAGAGCATGAACGCCGGCGCGCCGCTGCACACACCGTCGACAAGCGACTGGCCGACAAGGCAGCGCGCCCACATCAGCCCGGTGGCACGCGCCAGCACCGTGCCGTCGGCGTTGACGACGACCGTTGTTGGCAGAGTGCTGTGCGGAATGGACGTGTTCTGCGCGTTCATGCAGCGTGCCTGTGCGGCAGTGGCCATGCACAGCCCCGCGATAGCAACTGCGGCCGATACGCCCCGGGGCCGCTTCGCGATGCTTGCTTGCCTCATTGCTGCTCCATTTCCGCTCAGCGCACCGCCAACACATAGCCCAAGGAAAGTTCGAGCCGGAACTGCGTCTTCGGGATGACTTCCAGGAGTCCGCCGGCGATGTGCATCGCCCAGGCCGTTGAGCCGGCGAAGGAAGCCACTGTCGATGTCCAGTAGAAGCCATTGGACGCTGGGGGCTGCAGCGGGAAGGCCTGGGCATCGAACGGCCGCGTCAGGGGCGCGAAGTTGGCCAGGCTGAAGAGTTCGCGCCGCGTGGGCAGCCGCCAGTCGCTGTAGCCGCACCAGCCGGCCTGGTTCAGCGCGCGGATGAAGGCCTCGGTGTCGCAGGCACTGCCCACGCAGACGCAGCCGTTGGGCCGGCCCGGGTAGCCGCCGTTGCGCGCGGGGTCGGGGTGGCGCCAGGTGTAGACGTTCTGGTACCCGGTCAGGCCCGACTCCGTGGGCACCTGCCAGGTCAAACCGGTGACGTTGTCGTGAATGCAAGACCACGCCGGCGCGTTGTTGGGCAGCGCGGCACCTGTCTCATTGAGCTTGGTGAAGTCGAAGCCCGCCAGGCCGAACCCGATCTTGGCCAGTCGGCCCGCCGAAGCTGCAGCGTCGCGCCCCACGTCGCCGTCCTGGTTTGGCAGGGCTGGCTGCGGGCAGCTTGTGGACGCCAACACCCGGTCTGTGCAACCGCTGGCCCCGGTGTCGTTCAGCGCGTCCATGCGTTCGACGAGTGCGGGGATGACCTGCGGCGTGACCGTGATCTCGACGCTGGGCGGGCCCTCGATTCCGCCGGCCACGTCGGTGGCCACCACATACAGCGGCACACTGTTGGAGAAGCCCGAGAACACGATCGACGCCATGGTCTCAAGCCCGCGCCGGACCTGATCGGACCCCGCTTCGACGAAGGTGGCGGGCTTGATGCCCGGACGGGTAGAGACATACAAGTTGGTCGACACGAGCTGGCCCGCGTGGAAGCTGCCGGCATGTGACGCCCAGGACACCGTGATGGCGCCGTCGCCCACGGCCGCCGCAAGGTGGCTTGGTGCCTCCGGCGGCGGGAAGACGTCGACTGGCAAAGCCGCGCGGGCGGTGCCTCCGAGCCCGGTGCAGGCGATGGAGTAGGTCTGCGTCTGCGCAGGTTTGACGATGATCTCCGAGCCCGAGCGATCGCGCGCGCCGTTCCACCCGCCCGAGACCGTGCAGCCGGCCACGTGGCTCGCCGTCCAGGTCAGCGCAATGGATTGCCCCAGGATCGCCGTCTGCGGCGTGGCCTCTAGCGTGACCGTGGGCACGGGCTCGTCGACGCCGATCGTGGCGCTGGCGGTGGCGCTGCCGCCGGGGCCGGTGCAGGTGAGCGTGTAGCGCTGGGTCGCCTTCAGATCTGCCAGCCGCTGCGATGCCGAAACGCCCTTGGCACCGCTCCAGCCGTCGCTGGCGGTGCAGTCCGTGGCATTGGCGCTCGTCCAAGTGAGGGTGCTCGAGCCTCCAGAAGACACGGCCTCTGGTGCCGCTGTCAGGGTGAGGGTAGGGGTGCGAACCACGGGCTCCGCTGGGCTTGCACCGCCACCGCCTCTACCACCTCCGCAGGCGCTGAGCACCATGGCACCCAATGCCGCTGCGGCCCTTGCACCGACTGCTGCGCGTCGAACAGCCATCCCGCCAGGCCACCTGGACATCTGCATTTGCAAGCGGTCCTTCGAGTACGGAACCACTGTCAGTTTCTGGCAGCTACTGCGGCACGAAACCCGTGGCCTTGATGATGCGGGCCCAGGTGGCCGTGTAGGCGCGTTCACGCTGGCCCAGTTGGTCAGGTGTCATGTGGCCCACGGCCAGGCCCATGGCCGTGAGGCGCGCGTTGACTGCGGGCTTGGCCACCACCTTGGCCAGCGCGGCTGAAAACGCGTCCAGTGTGGCGCGCGGCGTGCCGGTGGGTGCAAAAAAGCCGTAGTAGGGCACGTCTTCAAAACCGGCCAGGCCGAGTTCGGCAAAGGTGGGCACGTCGGGCATCACGGCCTGCCGTGCACCGCCCAACACGCCCACCACGTGTACCTTGCCGGAGCGGTGGTTTTCAATGAAGTCTGGGATGCTGCCCACGCCGGCCGCGATCTGGTTGCCCAGCATGTCGGCCATCATGGGCGCGCTGCCCCGGTAGGGTGCGGCCACCAGGTCGAGCTTGTATTTTCCGGCAATCACCTTCACCAGGAATTCGGGCACCGAGGCCGGCGCCGGCACGCCCACCGCGCCCTTGCCGCCTTGTGACTTGATCCAGGCGATGTAGTCGTTGAAGCTCTTGGCCGGTGTGCCACCCGACACCGCAAAGGCATTCACGAAGGTGGCAAAACCGGCGGCCGGCACAAAGTCATGTGCGGGGTCGAAGCCAGGTGTCTTGATGACCTGCGGCAGGATGGAAATGCTGTGGTCGTGGCTCATGAAGAGCGTGTTGCCGTCGGGTGCCGCCGCCTTGAGCACCTGCGCGGCCAGTTGGCCCCCGGCACCGGGCTTGTTTTCAACAATGACGGTGGCGCCGCCCACTTCGTCCTTCAGCGCCTCGGCCAGGATGCGTGCAATGGCGTCGGTGCCGCCGCCCGGCGGAAAGCCCACCAGGATGCGCAGCGTGCGGCTGCTTTGCGCCCGCGCCACGCCGAAGCTGGCAAGCAGGCTGGCAGCGGCGCCGGCGCGCAGCAGGGTACGGCGGGCGACGCGGGCGTCGGCGTTGGGCAGGGGGCGCGTGGTCATGGTTGGGGTCTTGGGAGTGGCGTTGGGCGGGAGCTTACAAGAGCTGCCGTTGCGTCGGCAGTGGGTTAACAGCGTGGCTATTTGAATCAGCAAAACCTGAAGTCAAACCACAATATTCTTTAGTTGTTCTTATCTTCGTGGGCTCCTAGAGTTGCCAGCAACCGCAGCCACACCCAGAAAGACCGCCATGGACCAGTCCAACCGATACGCCGACCTGAGCCTGAGTGAAGCCGACCTGATCCAGGGCGGCCGCCACATCCTGGTGGCCTACAAGATGAAACCCAAGGCCGGCCACGGCTACCTGGAAGCGGCAGCGCACTTTGCGGCCGAGTCGTCCACCGGCACCAATGTGGAGGTGTCCACCACCGACGAATTCACCAAGGGCGTGGACGCGCTCGTGTACCTCATCGACGAGGCCACCGAAGAGATGCGCATTGCGTATCCGCTGGACTTGTTTGACCGCAACATCACCGACGGCCGCATGATGATCGTCAGCTTTTTGACGCTGGTGATTGGCAACAACCAGGGCATGGGCGACATCCAGCACGCCAAGATCTACGACTTCTTCATGCCG
>CAZUKT010000085.1:0-1373 GCA_964620975.1 uncultured Rubrivivax sp.
CATGGGGTGGCTGTGGAGCCGCCACGCCCATACCGTGCCCCCGGCAGACAGCCCGCTGTACCTGCCCTTCACACTGGCCATCGATGCCGGGGGCGTGCGTATCGCGCGCCAATGGTTTGGGCAGCAAGTGAGCTGGCTGCAGGTCACCGCGCTGCGCCAGGCGGGCGGCTGCCTGCTCATCCACACCCGGCTGGGTGAGACGCGCTTTGTGCCGCTGCGGGCCTTTGGCCGTGCCGATGCGGCCCAGGCCTTTGTGGCCCGTGCGCTGGCGCTGCGTGATGAAGCCTTCAACCCGCTGCAGCACATGCCGGTGCAGACGCTGCGCTACAGGCTGACACGCGGCGACGTGCGGGCTGCGCTGCGCGGTGGCCAGCGCGGCCGGCGCGGCTGGCGCGGCGCGCTGGCCCCTGTGCTGATGGTGGGGGGCGTGCTGGCCACGTCGGCGCTGACGGCAGATGCCGACGACGCAACCTGGTGGCTGGGCATGGGGCTGGCAGTGGGCGCAGCCTGGCTGCTGGCGCGCTTTGTCTTGTTCATCGACCGCCGCCGCGCCGTGGCGCGCCACCCCGTGCCCGAAGGCGACGTGGAACTGCAGCGCTGGGGCGACCACCTGCGTGTGCTGACCGGCGGCCATGCCGAGCGCACGGCCTACGAACAACTGGGCGCTGTGGTGGCCACGGCGGACCATGTGTTTCTCTTCACCCACCCCGACCGGGCCCTCATCGTGCCCCGGCGGGCCTTTGCCGGCCAGGCCGAGATGGCGGCCTTTGCTGCCAAGGTGGACCGCGCATCCAAGGACAGTTCAACCTGAGGTGCAGCAATTTGGCGCGGCGAAGGCAAACGAGGCGCTGTTTGGCCACCCTGTCCAGCCGCCCTGCGCAGCCTCCGTGTCCAGCCGCCCTTTTGCGGCCGGCCGAAGGGTGCCCTACCAACCATAAAAGCGTGGCCAGGTCTGCACCCGGCCACCGTCGCCCAGCACCGCATAGGCCGCAAACTGCGCCGCCGTGGCGCAGGCGTGGTTGGGCAGCACACGCAGCCGCGTGCCTACCGGAAACTGCGCGCCGATGTCGGCCGGCGTGCCACCACCGGGCCAGGCCAGGATGCCGTGTTCCTGGTTGGCGCTGGCCATCTGCAAGCCGGCGATGGGTGCGCCGAGCAAGTCACACACCAGGCCGTAGCCGTGGCTCACCGGGCTGCCGGCGATGCCCATGTCGCGGCTCATGGCCATCCAGCCGGCGTCCACCAGCACCCAGCCCTTGTCATGCTGGTGACCGATGACGGTGCACAGCACACTCAGTGCCAACTCGTCCAGGCTGCACACGCCCACACCCAGCATCACCAGGTAGTGGAAGACGTAGACACCGGCGCGCACT
>CAZUKT010000085.1:1383-2932 GCA_964620975.1 uncultured Rubrivivax sp.
GCAAGGCAGGCCGCTTTCGCGCAGGCGTTCGGCGGCACGCACGCAGCGGGCGCGTTCCTGCTCGGCCATGGCCTGCAATGCGGCGGGCGTGCGGCATTCGTAGCTGGCGCCGGCGTGGGTCATCACACCCTTCAGTTCGGCGCCGCCCTGGTGCAGCGTGTGTCCCACTTGCAGCAGCAGGTTTGAATCGGGCAGCACGCCGGCGCGGTGGCCGTCGGTGTCGACTTCCACCATCACGGCAAAGCGGTGGCCGTGTGCGGCACCGTGCGCCACCACGGCCTGTGCGGCGGCCACCGAGTCCACCACCACTGTCAGCGCGCAGCCGCGTTCACGCAGCGCCCGCACGGCGGCCAGCTTGTGCGGCTCCACGCACACGGCGTACAGGATGTCGGCAAAACCCGCTTCAAAAAACTCGGCCGCTTCCTTGAGCGTGGACACGGTGATGCCACGGGCTCCGGCCCGCATTTGCAACCGCGCCACCGGCACACACTTGGCCGTCTTGACATGGGGCCGCAAGCGCACGCCCAGGCCGTTCATGCGCTGCTGCAACCGCTGGATGTTGTGGTGCAGGCGCGCCTCGTCGACCAGCGCGGCGGGGGTGTCAAGGTCTTGGATTTGCATGGCCGGGGCGAAGGTGGATTGACTCAAGACGCCGCGCTGCGGCGAGTGCCAGGGCGCAGGCCCAGGGCATCGGCACTGACCAGCAGCAAGGCCGACCAGATCAGCACAAAACCCAGCAGCCGCTGCATGTTGAAGGCCTCATGGAACACAAACACGCCCAGCAGCAACTGCAGGCTCGGTGACATGTACTGCAGCATGCCCACGGTGGCCAGCGGAATGCGCCGCGCACCGGCGGCAAACAGCAGCAGCGGCAGCGCGGTGAGCGGGCCGCTGATCAACAACCAGCCCACTTGGGACGCCGGGCCCTGCGCCAGCACGCCGTGGCCTTGCAGCGTCCACCACAGCAGCGCGGGCAGCACCAGGGGCGCAAGCAGCAGGTTTTCCAGCGCCAGGCCTTCCAGCGGGCCCAGTGAGGCCGTCTTGCGCATCAGCCCGTACAGGCCAAAGCTGCCGGCCAGCACCAGCGCAATCCACGGCAGTTGCCCGGCCTGCCAGGTGAGCCACGCCACCCCGCAGGCCGCCAGCGCCACGGCCACCCATTGCAGCAGGCGCAGCCTTTCGTGCAGCACCAGCACGCCCAGCAGCACGTTCACCAGCGGGTTGATGTAATAACCCAGGCTGGCGTCCACCACACGCCCGGTCTGCACGGCCAGCACGTACACCATCCAGTTGGCCGACAGCAGCATGGCGCTGATGGCAAAGAGCCCCAGCCGGCGCGGCTGGCGCCAGGTTTCGCCCAGCCAGGCCCACTGCCGGCGCCACGCCAGGACGCCCAGCACAAACACCAGTGACCAGGCCGAGCGGTGCAGCACCACTTCCAGCGGCGGCACCGTGGCGATGAACTGGAAGTACAGCGGGAACAAGCCCCAGATGAGAAACGCGCCTGCGGCGTAGACGATGCCAATGTTCATGTGCGGCGCATTGTCGC
>CAZUKT010000085.1:3032-5688 GCA_964620975.1 uncultured Rubrivivax sp.
GCGCTTTGGCCGCGTGCTGGCGGCCGAGGCGGTGTCCAACTTCGGCAGCATGCTCAGCCGGCTGGCCATTCCTTGGCTGGCCACGCTGGCACTGCAGGCCACGCCCTGGCAGATGGCCACATTGCTGCTGGCCGACGTGGCCGCTGCTGCTGCAGGCGGCCTGCTGCTGGGGGCGTGGGTAGACGGCCACGGCAAACGCGCCGTGATGCTGGCGGCCGACGGCGCACGTGCGTTGCTGCTGTTGATGCTGGCCGCAGCCGCCTGGCAGGGCGTGGCCAGTTTCTCGCTGCTGCTCGCGGCCAGCATGGCCAGCGGCGTGCTGACCGTGGTGTTTGAACTGGCGCGCTCGGCCTGGGTGGCGCAGCGCGTGGTGCCTGCCGACCTGCCGCAGCGCAACGCGCAGTTGGCGGTGGCCGGCAGTGTGTCGGAGACACTGGCCTTTGCGCTGGGCGGCTGGCTTTACCAGGGCCTGGGCGCGGCCTTGTCCTTGCTGGTGGATGCGCTGAGTTATGCCGCTTCGGCGCTGTGCCTGCGGGGTGTGCCCGAGGTGCCGGGCCACATGTCACCACACGCGACCACCCCAGCCATGACGCGTGGCGCACGGGTTCAGGCCTGGTGGCATGACACCACGGCCGGCCTGCGTGCGGTGGCAACGTTGCCCGTGTTGCGCACCTTGGCCGGCGTGCACGCCTTGCTGGCGCTGAGCATGGCGCTCAGCGGCACCAGCGTGATGATCTTCGTCAGCCGCGACATGGGCTTGCCCACAGGACAACTCGGTTTGATCTTCGCCACAGGCGGCCTGGGGGCCGTGCTGGGCGGTGTGCTGGCGCCGCGCCTGGGCCGCAGCCTTGGTGCGGGCCCGAGCATGGCGCTGGGGGTGTCGGCCTTTGCCGTGGGCGCGGCCTGCGTGCCCATGGTGCAGGGCGTGGGCTGGGCGGCGGTGGGCTGGCTGCTGGCGCAGCAGATCGTGGGCGACGCCGGCCACACGCTGCAAGACGTTTTTGACCGCAGCCTGCGCCAGACCACCGTGCCCAGCGCGCTGCTGGCACGCGCCGATGCGGGCATCCGCAGTGCCGGCCATGTGGCCACCCTGGCCGGCGCCCTGCTGGGCGGCGCGCTGGGCACCCTGCACGGCACGCGCACGGTGCTGTGGCTGGCGGCGGCCGTGGCCGCAGCGGCCGCTGTGCTGGCAGCGGCTGTGCTGGCGCCGCGGGTGTCGAATCCAGGCCCAGGGTAAGCCGGCATGACGCGGCCCGAGCCGCACCGCATCATGCCGTGCATGCCCCGCATTGTCTTCACACCACAACTGCGCCGTTTCACGGCCACGCCCGAGCTTGAATCCGCCGCCACCACCTTGCGCGTGGCGCTGGAAGAAGCCTTTGCCCACAACCCAACGCTGCGCAGTTATGTGCTTGACGACCAGGGCCACCTGCGGCCCAACGTGGTGGTCTTCATAGACGGCCGCCGCAGCACCGACCGCGTGGCGCTGAGCGACACGCTTCAACCCGGCAGCACCGTGCACGTGCTGCAAGCCTTGTCCGGAGGATGAACACCATGCCCCATGCATCAAACCCACCGCAACGCGCCTGGGTCGCCACACGAAAAGGCCTGTTTGAACTGCGCGCCCACGCCGGCCAGTGGGCCGTGGAGCGTGTTGGTTTTCTGGGCGAACCCGTGACCATGGTGCTGCCGCCCGATGCACGCAGCGCGCACCCGCAGCGCATGCTGGCGGCGCTGAACCTGGGGCACTTCGGCGTCAAGCTGCATGCGTCAGACGACGCCGGCGCCACCTGGCGCGAGGTGGCCACGCCCATCTATCCCACACAACCCGAAGGCGCCACCGGCGTGCCCTGGAAACTGGTGCTGGTGTGGGCACTTGAAGCGGCCGGTGGCACGGTGTGGGCCGGCACCATTCCGGGCGGCCTGTTTCGCAGTGACGACTTTGGTGCCAGCTGGCAACTGGTGGACACACTGTGGCAAAGCGCCGAGCGGCTTGAATGGTTTGGTGGCGGCTACGACGCGCCCGGCATCCATTCCATCTGCCCACACCCGCAGCGGCCGCAAGAGCTGCTGCTGGGCATCAGCTGCGGCGGCGCCTGGCTCACGCGCGACGGCGGCGCCACCTGGCAAGTGCAGGCGCGTGGCATGAGCGCCAACTACATGCCGCCCGAGATGGCCGACAACCAGAACGTGCAAGACCCGCACCGCATCCAGCGCTGCCATGCGGTGCCTGACGTGCTGTGGTGCCAGCACCATGGCGGCATCTGGCGCTCGGTGGACAACGCCGCCAGTTGGCATGAAATCAAGGCACCGCTTTCAAGCTTTGGTTTTGCCGTGGCCGTGCACCCGCAAGACCCCGACACCGCCTGGTTTGTGCCGGCGGTAAAAGACGAAAAACGTGTGCCCGTGGACGGCGCGTTGGTGGTCAACCGCACGCGCGACGGCGGCAAAAGCTTTGAGACTCTGCGCAGCGGTCTGCCGCAGCAGCACTGCTACGACCTCGTCTACCGCCACGGCCTGGCGGTGGCCGACGACGGCCGCAGCCTGCTGATGGGCAGCACCACCGGTGGCCTGTGGGCCAGCGGGGATGCGGGTGACAGTTGGCAGACGGTGTCGCTGAACCTGCCGCCGATCTACGCCGTGCGCTGGGGGTGAA
>CAZUKT010000085.1:5788-11977 GCA_964620975.1 uncultured Rubrivivax sp.
CGCCGCTGATGTCGCCGTCCACGTAAAACCACTGCCCGTCTTCACGCACAAAGCGGCTCGTCTCGTGCAGCCGCGTGGCGCGGCCGCCGAGTTTGCTGCGCGCCACAAATTCCACCGTGGCGTGGTGGGCGTCTTGCACGGCGCTACGGCGCAGATCCAGCCCCAGCCACTTCACGCAGGGCTCCAGCGCCAGCGGCGCCGCCGGGCGGGTGCTGGGGTGCCAGGTGGCCAGCAGGTAGTCGTCCAGACCCAGCACATAAGCGCTGTAGCGCGAGCGCATCAAGGCCGGCGCATCGGGCGCCTGCATGTGCAACGGGCCTTGGTGCCAGCGCCCGCAGCACTGCGTGTAAGAAGCCGGCAGGCCGCAGGGGCAAGGGGCAGGGTTTGATGCCATCGTGGGTGCATTGTGGCGACACTAGACTGCGCCCCGCCGCCCTGGAGACCATGCATGCTCGACCCGCAAGCCCGTGCCCTGATCGACCTGATGGCCGCCCGCCAGGTGCCGCCCGTGCACACGCTCACGCCGCAGGACGCTAGGCGCATGTACCTGGAGCGCCGCAGCTTCAGCCAGCCTGAGCCACCCCCCGTGGGCGATGTGCGTGGCCTGCACACCGACACCGGCGTGCCGCTGCGCCTGTACCGCCCGCAGGCGCAGGGCGTGAAACCGGTGCTGCTGTACCTGCACGGTGGCGGCTGGACCATGGGCGACCTGGACACCCACGACGTGTTGTGCCGCCAGTTCTGCGCCGCCGCCGATGTGGCCGTGGTGGCGGTGGACTATCGGCTGGGCCCCGAGCACCGCTTCCCGGCGGCCGTGCACGACGGCCTGGCCGCCGCACGTTGGGTGCGCCAGCATGCCGGCGCCCTGGGACTGGACGCCACGCGCCTGGCCCTGGGTGGCGACAGCGCCGGCGGTAACCTGGCC
This sequence comes from uncultured Rubrivivax sp., assembly GCA_964620975.1. Classification (GTDB taxonomy): domain Bacteria; phylum Pseudomonadota; class Gammaproteobacteria; order Burkholderiales; family Burkholderiaceae_C; genus Rubrivivax. The sequence continues at coordinate 6,714 of CAZUKT010000085.1, forward strand.
GCCGTGGTGGCGCTGCTGATGCGCGACGCCGGTGACGCGCCCGCAGCCTGCCAGTTGTTGATCTACCCGGCCACCGACATGCGCGCCGTGGCGCCGTCACACACCACCAACGGTCAGGGCTACTTGCTCACCAGCGACAGCGTCGGCTACTTTCGTGGCCAATACATCGCTGACGAGGCCGATTGGGTCGACTGGCGCGCTTCACCACTGCTGGCGCCCGACCTTCGCGGCCTGCCGCCCGCGCTGGTCTTGACTGCGGGTTACGACCCGCTGCGCGACGAGGGCCTGCAATACGCCGACGCCATGTCAGCCGCCGGCAACCGCGTGCAGGTCGTCTGCTTTGAACGCCAGATCCACGGCTTCATCACCATGGGGCGCGTCATTGACGAAGCCCACACCGCCGTGGCCTTGTGCGCAGCCATGCTGCGCGACGCCTTCAAGCCCCGTCCCGCAGCAACTGCCTGAACGGCCCGAACAGCCAAGAGCGCATGCCGATGACCAGCGTGTAGGCGGTGCGGTCGGCGGCGGGCAGCTTCTGGTCGGCCAGGTGCTGCTGCGCAAAGTCTTGCGCCAGGCGCTGCAGGCGTTCATTGAAGAGCGCGGCCTGCGCCGTGCTGATCTGGCCGTGCACCAGCATCAGCAGTTCACCGTCGCCGCCAAAGTCGCCGCTGAAGTAGTCACCCACGGCGTGGCTGCGAAAGAACTGCATCACCGGGCCGTTGGGCCGCCAGCGGAAGGTCTTGTCGATCTTGAGCCGGTAGCGGTTGTTCACACGCAGTTCGATGATGCCCAGCTTGTCCAGCGCCAGCAGGCAGGCCACGGCCTGCGCCTTGCTCAGCGTGTAGTTCTGCACCATCTGCTCCAGCGTCCACTGGCTCAGCACGCAAATGGCCGCCAGCAGCAGCTTGGGGTCGGCCACCACGGCGCGCTCTTGCACCAGCGTCAGCTCCTGGCGTGGCGGCGAGGCCTGCGCCACCAGGCGCGCAAGCTCGGCAAAGTCCATCTTCAGCACGGCCAGCACTTCGTCGATGCGCGACAGCGGCATGTCGCCCTTGGCAAAGATGCGCTTGACGCTGCTCTGCGCCAGGCCCAGCTCGGCCGCCAGGTGGGCGTAGGTGATGCCGGCGCGGCGCAGTTCGGCCTTGAGTGTGGTGATGAGGTCTTGTGTGCTGCTCATGGACGGGCCCGCAGGGGGCGGCAAAGAGTATCGCCAAACGATACCAGTTGTCTCAATCAAGGCCACGCTTGCCGGAGTGATGGATACCTTGGCGGCAAATGGGCACCATGGCGCCGTGTTCAACAAAACCACCACCGCCATGCAGATCACCCGCCACGACACCCGCGCCTGGACGCTTCAGGTGTGGGTCAGCTTCTCCGCCGCTACGGCACTGTGTGGCACCGGCCTGGCCTGGCTGCCGGGGCAGGACCTGGACCGTGTCTTCATGGTCATGGGCTACCTCTTCACGCTGTCCACCGCCTTTGCACTGAGCAAGTACGTGCGTGACAACGAAGCCCACCGCGTGGACACGCCGATGTGGGGCTGGGTGGTGTGGGCTGGCTTCGGTCTGGCCATGGCGCTCACGGCCTGGGGCCTGTGGCGCATGGACATCAACCCTACCTACAAGGCCTTTCTGGGCGTGAGCTGGCTGTTTCTCATCAGCAGCGTCTTCACGCTGGCCAAGACCCTGCGTGACGCGCACGAGGCCGCGTTGGCCGATGCACGCGCCCAGGGCCACCTTCAAGGGCGTGCCGAGCGTGGCGACACGCCGTGAACCGCCGCTTGCTGAAGCCCACTTTGAAGCTCACTTTCAACTGGAGTCCCGTCATGAAAAAACTTGTCGCCCTGAGCGCCTTGTCTCTCTCACTGTCCCTCTCACTGTCCCTGGCACTGACGACACCCGTCCGCGCACACGGCGACGCGTCGGCACTGAGCGCCTTGTCGATGCTGCCGGTGGCCGTTTCGGTGGCCGCGCCGGTGGGCCTGCTGTCGGCGGGCGCGGCCTTCACGGTGGTGGCGGTGCAAGCCGCATCGGGCGCCACTTTGTGGGTGCTGGAGCGGGCCTCTGACGGCGCACGCGCCACCGTCACGCTCAGTGGCGCGGCGGCGGGCGGTGTGTCGGTCATTGCCGGCACGGCGGTGGTGGCCACGGCCTTCAGCGCGGGTTGGGTGCTGTCGGCAGCGGGCCAGGCCATCGCCTTCATCCCCAACGAGATCGGCAAGGCGCTGCTCTACAACGAGCGGGTGACACGATGAAGGCCATGCTCAGCACGCTGGCCGCCGCCGCCTTGCTGGCCACCGCTGCCCCCGCCCAGGCCGGCCGCAACTGCGAAGCCCAGTTGCCTACTGCACGCAACGTGCAGCGCTCGCTGCAGTTGGCCGAGCGCACGGCCCGTGCGCTGGACGCCAGCGGCGCGCAAGTGGTGGTGCTGGCCCGCGCCGGCCAAGATCTCGGCAAGTACGGGCTGCGCTGGAGCCACCTGGGCTGGGCCTACAAGTTGCCGGCCGCAGCGGCCGAAGCAGCCGCAGCGCCAGCGGCGCCCAGCATCGGCAGCGCTGCGATGCCGGCACCCGCAGACGTGGCGGCCGGCGGCACGCGGCCGGCCACATGGCGCGTGGTGCACAAGCTCAACCATTGCGGCAGCGCCACGGCCGCGCTGTACCGCCAGGGGCTGGGCGAATTTCTGCTGGACGACCTGTTTGACTATCAGGCCGCCTACGCCGTGCCCACGCCCGACGTGCAGGCCCGCTTGCTGGCGCTGCTGGCCGACAACAGCCAGGTGCAGCAACTGCACACACCGGCCTACAACATGGTGGCCTACCCCTGGGCGCAGCAGTACCAGCAGAGCAACCAGTGGGCCATCGAGACCCTGGCCTACGCCATGGAAAGTGGCGCCACCACGCGTGAACGTGCCCAGGCCTGGCTGCGCTTCAAGGCCTACGAGCCCACGGTGCTGCGCATCAGCCCGCTGGTACGGCTGGGGGCGCGAATGACGGCCGCCAACGTGGCCTTTGACGACCACCCGAATGACAAGCGTTACAGCGACCGCATTGAAACCGTGACCGTGGATTCGGTGTTTGAATGGCTGGCCCGGGCCGGCCTGGCAGGCCCCGTGCAAGTGCAGCGTTAGTCCAGAAAGCAAGCCCGATGAAAAACGTCAACTTGACCCGCCGCGCGGCCACGGCCGCCGCCTTCAGCCTGCTCATGGCACTGGCCACGCACAGCCACGGTCAGGCACCCGCGGCGCCGCTGCGCATCGGTGTCTACGACTCACGCGCCGTGGCCGTGGCCTACGGTGGCTCACCGTTCATGACCCAGAAGCTGCAGGCCCTGAAAGCCCAGCACCAGCAGGCGCAGCAGGCCGGCGACACCGCGTTGGCAGCACGCCTGCAGGCCGAAGGCCGTGCCTGGCAGGCGCAGTTGCACCAGCAGGCTTTTGGCACGGCGCCGGTGGACGACATCCTGCTGCACATCGCGGCCGATCTGCCGGCCATTCAGCGTGCAGCCGGCGTGGTGCGGCTGGTGTCCAAGTGGGACCGTGCCGAGTTGGACAAGGCCACCAAGGCTGAGCCGGTGGACGTGACCATGGCGCTCGTGGACGCATTGCGTCCCACGGCCAAACAGCGCCAATACGCCATCGACATCCAAGCCCAGCCACCCCAGGGTGCCAAGCCATGAACCGCCGCCACCTGCTGCGTGGCTGCTGCGCCGCCCTGGGCGCAGGGCTGTTCACGGGCCTGGTGCCCCACGCGGTGGCGCGTGTGCGCAACCCGTGCCGGGGCACGTTGCCAGCAGCGCTGGCCGGGCATGATGTGGTGCTGTCGGCATGGCAAGGGCTGGACGGCAGCCGCCTGGTGGACACCCACGCCCACCTGCTGGGCACCGGTGACGCGGGCAGCGGGTGCAGCGTGCATGCCAGCATGGCGCAGTGGTGGCACCCGGCCGAGGTGCTGCGGCGCAAGGCCATCCTCAACGCCGCCTGTGTGCCCCCGGACGCGCCCTCGGTAGACCGCGCCTACGTGCAGCGGCTGCTGGGGCTGGCGGCCGACTTTGCGCCCGGCGCACGCTGGTGGCTGTTTGCCTTTGAGCAGGCGCACAGCGATGCCGGGCTGCCCCAGCCCGAACACACGACCTTCCATGTGCCCGACGCCTACGCCGCACACATTGCGGCCACGCACCCCGAGCGCTTTGACTGGGTGGCCTCCATCCACCCCTACCGCGCCGATGCGCTGGCGCGGCTGGACCATGCGCTGCAAGCCGGCGCCGTGGCCGTGAAGTGGCTGCCCAGCGCCATGAACATCGACTTGCGCGACGCGCGATGCCGCCCGTTTTATGCACGCCTGGCGCGTGCAGGCGTGCCGCTGATCGTGCACTGCGGTGAAGAAAAGGCCGTGCCCGGCGCGGGCCGAGACGAACTGGGCAACCCGCTGCTGGTGCGCCACGCGCTGGCCCACGGTTGCACGGTGGTGGTGGCGCACTGCGCGTCACTGGGCCAGGCGCTGGACACCGACCGCCGCTCGGCGCCCGCCGTGCCTGCCTTTGACCTGTTTGCGCGCCTGATGGACGAGCCCGCGCAAGGTGGCCGGCTGCTGGGTGACATCTCCGCCGTGTTCCAGGCCAACCGCACGCCGCAGGTGTGGCGCACCGTGCTGCAGCGGCAAGACTGGCATGCCCGCTTGCTGCACGGCTCTGACCACCCGCTGCCGGGTCTGATGCCGCTGTTTTCACCCACCCGTCTGCAGCGTGCCGGGCTGCTGGCCGAGGCCGATGTGCCGGTGTTGACGCAGGTGCGTGAACACAACCCGCTGCTCTTTGACCTGGTGCTCAAGCGCCGCTTGCGCAGCGGTGGCACCGCTGGCGCCACATTGCCGGCCAGCGTCTTTGAAGGCGCGGCCTGGCGTGGCGCGACGGGCCGGTTTCACCCACCTGGCCCGATGGCCGCAACCACTTGAAGGGATGAACATGAAACTCTCTGTGCAAACGCTGCGCGCCGCAGCCGCAGCGTCGGCTCTGGCCTGCGCGCTGGGTTGCGCCGCACAAGGCACACACAGTGCGCAAGGCACCAGCGGCGCGGGTGCTTCGGGCATCATCACCGGCATCAGCGGCCTCTACATCGACTTGTCGATACAGACGCGGCGCGACCTGTGTGGCGCCCGCTTCAAGGCCACACGCAGCGATTGGGCCGAGCGCAGCAGGCGCTGGCAAGAACGCAATGCCCCCGTGCTGGCTGAACTGCGTGCCCTGGCCGACAAACACGAAGGCCAG
>CAZUKT010000086.1:0-326 GCA_964620975.1 uncultured Rubrivivax sp.
TGCGGCGCGCTCACCAGCACGTCCACACCCGTGGCCTGCATGTTGACCCAGGCCGCGCCGCTGGCGATGCAGTCCAGCACCAAGAGGCCGCCCACCTCATGCACGGCGTCGGCCACGGCACGCAGGTAGTCGTCGGGCAGGATCAGGCCAGCGGCGGTTTCCACGTGCGGCGCAAACACCACGTCGGGCTTGCCGGCACGGATGGCGGCTTGCACCTCGGCAATGGGCGCTGGCGCCCAGGGCTGCTGCCGGCCGGGTGCCACGGGGCGGGCCTTGAGCACCGCGTGTTCGGTGCCGATGTGGCCCATGTCCATGATCTGCGTCCA
>CAZUKT010000086.1:336-11858 GCA_964620975.1 uncultured Rubrivivax sp.
GCGGTAGCTGAACCAGCCGTTGCGGATGACCAGCGTCTTCTTGCCACCTGCAAACTGGCGCGCCACGGATTCCATGCCAAAGCTGCCGCTGCCGGGTATCACCACGGCCGACTTGGCGTGGTAGACCTCTTTGAGCACGGCCGAGATGTCACGCATCACACCCTGGAACTTGGCCGACATGTGGTTGAGCGCCCGGTCGGTGTAGACCACCGAATATTCGAGCAGGCCGTCGGGGTCAACTTGCAGCAGCAGTCCAGGCATGGCAACTTCCTTCAGCGTTAGGGCGGGCCCTGGCGGGCGAGGGGAGGGGAGCTTAGCACCGGCCCCTGCCCTTGCTGCGGGGTGGGATGGGCACGGGCACAGACACGGAAACATGCACACGGAAGCGGGCTCGAAAGTGGGCGGGCAAGCAGGGACGCAAGCAGGGACGCAAGCAGGGACGCAAGCACGCAACACCGGGGCCTCTACACTGCGGCGTGTGCCGCGCCAGGTGCTGTTGGCCCCACCCGTACGGCCCAGCACCTGCACGCAGCCGAAAGAGCCCACAAGCACGCACCCAAGAACCTGGCCGCGCAGCCGTTCACACAGCCGCATCCCCAGCCGCATCCGCCGCCCTATCCGCACGCGCCACCGCGCCGCACTTGTCAGAGACACCCCTTGCCATGCTGAATTGGTTGTTCAAGAAGCCCCCTTTGCTTGGCGTCAAGCCGGCGCCCGCCAAGCCCGCTGCAGCGCCCAAGCCTGCGCCAGCGGCCAGCAAACCCGTGGCCAAGCCGCCCACCAAGTCGGCCGCAGAACTGGCCGCCGAGCGTGACGCGGCCGAGCGTGAATGGGCCGCCCCGCTGCAGGCTGCAATGGGCGACGACACGGCCCTGCTGCGCCTGGCACTGGACGCTGCGTCGCCACTGGCCACCAAGCTGGCGGCCGTGCAGGCCCTGGCCGCCGAGGCGGTGCTGCGTCAGGCCGAAAAAGACTTTCGCAGCCACGACCGCAAGGTGCACAAGCTGGCCAAGCAGCGGCTGGAGGCTGCAGTGGCGCAGCGCGAGTCACGCGCCAAGGCCGCGCTGCTGATTGCCGCCACCGAGGCCCTGGGCAGCGAGGCCGTGGTGCCCGTCAACCACCTGGTGGCGCTGGACCGCGACTGGCAAGCGCTGGGCGTAGACCGTTTGGAGCCCGCCCAGGCTGCGCGCTTTGCCGAGCTGCGCGCCGCCCTGGACACCAGCGTGCGGGAGGCCGGTGACCTGCAGCAGCAGGTGCAACGCTGGTGCGTCTTGGCCGAGCAGACTTTGGCGACTCTGCCGCCTGCCTTGGCGGCCGCAGCGGCCGAAGGTGGCGCGGATGACCTGAACGCGCCATTGCAGGCTGTGCACGAGGCACTGTCCACTTGCCCCGATACCCCCGCGACCGCGGCACTGGCCAAGGCCCTGCGTGCTTCACAGAGCCTGGCCGATGGCGTGCTGCAGCGGCTGCAGTTGCTGCAGGCCCTGCAGGCGCCCGTGGTGCTGGTGCCGGCCCCGGATGCGGCCGTGGTGGATGCGACCCCGTTGGACGCACCCGAGGATGCGACAGCTGAAGTGACGCTGGAAGCGACGGTAGAAGCGACGGTAGAAGCGCCGGTAGAAGCGACAGTAGAAGTGCCGATAGAAGTGAGCGCAGCAGCCACTGACTCGCCCGCGGAAGGCGCAGGTGCGCCTGTGCTGGACGCTGCGGTGGCTGCCGATGTAGCCGATGCAGCCGATGCAGCCGATGCCATGGTCGAGGCCAAGCCCGAAGCCGAAGCCGTGGTCGAAGCCGACACAGTGCCCGAAGGCGAAGCAGAAGCGGACGTAGAACCAGTACCGGTGCCCGAGCCAGTCTCCGCCGCCGCCCCGCTTGCAGCTGAATCCAAACCCGCCGCGCCGTCGCCCGCCGCACTTTGGCAGGCCCTGCCCGTGTTGGCCGATGCCGCCTTGGCCCAGGCCCTGCAGCAGCGCTTTGACGCCCACCAGCAGGCCGTGCGCGCGGCCGCCGCCGCTGCGGCCCCTGCGCGTGCCAAACCCGCCCCCGCGCCCCGGCCATCGCCCAAGGCGCAGCGCACGCCCACGGCTGAACAACAACAGCATCTGGACACCTTGCTGCAAGGCGCAGAAGCTGCGCAGGCCGAGGGCCAGCTCACGGCCTTGCAGACCGCGCTGCAAGACATCGACAACGCGCTGGACGCCATGCCCGGCCTGGTGCCCAGCCCGCGCTGGCGCCACGGCCACCAAACCCTGCTGGCCGAACGCGCCCGGCTGCGGGGCTGGCAGCAGTGGGGCGGGGCCCGCGCCCGAGACGACCTGGCCGACGAAGCCGAAGCGCTGGCCCGCGCCACCGTGGCCGCCGCCGACCCGGAGCAGGCCAACGCACCCAAGCTGCAGATCAAGGCCCATGCCGACGCCATCCAGCAATTGCGCACGCGCTGGAAGGAACTGGACCGCCTGGGCGCCGTGGCCAGCCAGTCGCTGTGGCAACGGTTTGACGCCGCCTTGCACGTGGCCTACGAACCCGTGGGTGCGCAGCAGGCTGTGCTGAAGGCTGCGCGCCAGCAGAACCTGGCCGACCGGCAGGCACTGCTTGACACGCTGGAAGCCCTGCCCGAAGCGCCTGCTGGCGGCAACGACACGGCCACTGCTGCCGACACCGCCGCCACAGCCTCTACGGGCCCGCAAGGCGAGGACCTGCACCACTTCTGGAAAGAGCAGATGCGCGCCCTGGACCGGTTCCAGACCGCATGGCGCCAACTGGGGCCGCCCGAGCACACCGTGCCTTCGGCCGCACGCAACGCGCTGATGGCACGCCACCGCGCAGCGCTGGACCGCGTGGCGTTGCCTCTGCAGCAGGCCCGCCAGGTGGCGGCCGCGCAGCGCGAGCAGTTGATCGCGCAGGTGGAATCGCTGGTGCAAGCCAGCGGGCGGGCCGGCCCCAACGACGCCCCGCAGCGTGTGCGTGACTTGCAGGCGCAGTGGCAGCACCACGCACGCCAGTTGCCCTTGGCGCGTGGCGTGGAAGCCGCGTTGTGGGCCCGCTTCAGGGCCGCCACCGACGCCGTGTTTGCGCAGCGCGAAGCCAGCTTCCATGCACGTGACGCTGAGCTGGCGGCCAACCTGGCCGCCTGCCAGGCGCTGATAGACCGTGTGGTGGCGCTGGCCGACGTGGACGACAACGCCGCCATCAAGCGCACGCTGGCCGATGCCGACCGCGAGTGGCGCCAGGGCGGCGAATTGCCGCGTGGCGCCGGCCCGGCCATGGAAGCCAAATACCATGCTGCGTGCACCGCCGCCACACAGCGCCTGGCCGACAGCGCGCAGCGTGTGTGGCATGCGCAGTGCGACGCCGCCACCCGCGCCGCAGCGTTGTGCCAGGCGCGTGAACACGCCACGCAAGGGGGTCCGGCTGAGCCAGCCGATGCCACCGATCAAGACACCGGGGACGCCACCATGGACGCCGTGGGCGCCATGCCGGCGCCCTGGCAAGCGGCGCTGCAGCAACGCTGGCAGCGCGCCACGGGCAAGCCCACCACCGCCAAACCCGTCACCCCCGGCCCGCTGGCCAGCCCCGCGCTGGACACCGTGCTTCTGCAGCTGGAAAGCGCATTGGACGTGCCCACCCCACCGCCGTGGCAAGACGCCCGCCGCAACCTCAAGCTGCTGGCGCTGAAAACAGCGCTGGAAGGCGGCGGCACACCCGCCACCGGGCCCGCGCAGCAAGTGCAATGGGTGGCCACACTGCTGGCCCAGCCGGGCCTGACCGAAGCGCAGCAGCAGCGCCTGCAAGCCCTGATGGCGCGTGTGCGCCAAGGCCAGCCGCTGGTGGCGCCCCACCGCGCTTGACGGGCCGGCGATGAGCCTCAACCCCTGGCCCGCCGACCTGGCCCAGCGCCTGCTGAGCGAGGGCGTGCGCGACGTGGAATGCATCTTCCCCGACGTGTCGGGCGTGGCACGCGGCAAGCTCATGCCGGCGGCTTCTTTTGCGGCCGGGCAAGAGCTGCGCATTGCCCAGGCGATACCCATGCAGTGCGTCACGGGTGCGTATTCCTACGACCCCATCTTTGCCGACGCCGACCCCGACGTGCGCCTCGTGCCCGACGTGGCCACGCTGCAGCGTGTGCCCTGGGCCAGCACACCGCGCTACATGGCCATCCACGACTGCGTGGAGCCCACGGGTGAACTGTGCGCCTTTGCGCCGCGCTCGGTGCTCAAGGCCGTGGTGCAGCGCTACGCCGCCGCCGGACTGAAGGCCGTGGTAGCGCCCGAGATCGAGTTCTATCTCACCGCCGCGCACACCGACGCCACGCAGCCGCTGGTGCCGCCGCGGGGCCGCAGCGGCCGTGCAGAAGTGGGGCAGTCGGCCTTCAGCATGGGCGCGCTCAATGAGCTGGCGCCGTTCTGGGATGAATTCCACGCCACGCTGGACGCACTGGGCATTGGCGCCGACACCTGGCTGCATGAAGTGGGCACCACGCAGTACGAGATCAACCTGCTGCATGGTGACCCGGTGGTGGTGGCCGACCAGGCCTTTGTCTTCAAGATGGCGGCCAAAGAAGTGGCGCTCAAACACGGGCTCAACGCGGTCTTCATGGCCAAGCCCATTGCGGGCGAGGCGGGCAGTTCCATGCACCTGCACCAGAGCGTGGTGGACGTGGCCGGCCACAACATCTTCAGCCAGGCCGACGGCAGCGCGTCACCGGCCTTTGGCCACTTCATTGGCGGCTTGCAGGCCTACCTGCCCGACCTGATGCTGGTGTTTGCACCCTTCGTCAATTCCTACCGCCGTTATGTGGTGGGCACCCAGGCGCCCATCAACCTGCACTGGGCACACGACAACCGCACCGCCGGCCTGCGTGTGCCCCGCAGCGGCCCGGCCGCCAGGCGGGTAGAAAACCGCATTGCCGGCGCCGACGCCAACCCCTACCTGGCCATTGCGGCCACCATGGCGGCGGGGTTGGCGGGCCTGCAGGAGCAGCAGGCGCCGACCGAGCCGGTGCTGGGCAACGCCTATGACCAGGCCCATGACCTGCCGCGCAGCTTTGACGCCGCCCATGCCCGCATGGCCGCCAGCCCGCATGCCGCACGGCTGCTGGGGGCCGACTTTGTGCAGGCCTACCTGGCCGTCAAGGCGCTGGAGCACGACAGCTTCATGCGCGAAGTCAGCGCGTGGGAGTTGCGTTACCTGGTGGGCGCGGCGTGAACCGGGTGCGCGCCGCGCCTGCTGTTTGATCAGGCCGCTGCGGCAGGCGCGTCGAAGTCGCTCGCGCTGTGGCGTTCAGGCATCTGCTCGGCCGCATCGCCCCAGACGCGGTTGACGCGCCGGCCGCGCTGCACGGCCGGGCGGGCCGCAATGTCGCGCGCCCAGCGCTGCAAGTGGGTGTAGCCCTGCACCTGCAAGAACTCTGACGCGCCGTACAGGTCGCCCAGCGCCAACGCGCCGTACCAGGGCCACACCGCAATGTCGGCAATGCTGTAGTCGGCACCTGCCAGGTAGGCGTGGTGCGCCAGGTGGCGGTCGAGCACGTCAAGCTGGCGCTTGGTTTCCATCGCAAAGCGGTCAATGGCGTATTCGATCTTCACCGGCGCGTAGGCGTAGAAGTGGCCGAAGCCGCCGCCCAGGTAAGGTGCGCTGCCCATCTGCCAGAACAACCACGACAGGCACTGCGCACGCGCTGCCGGTGCAAGGGGCATCAGGGCGCCAAACTTTTCTGCCAGGTGCAGCAAGATGGCGCCGGATTCAAACACGCGCAGGGGCTCTGGCCCGCTGCAGTCCAGCAGCGCCGGAATCTTGGAATTGGGGTTGACGCCCACGAAGCCGCTGCCGAACTGGTCGCCGTCGGTGATGCGGATGAGCCAGGCGTCGTATTCGGCGCCGTGGTGGCCCAGGGCCAGCAGTTCTTCCAGCATCACCGTCACCTTCACGCCGTTGGGCGTGGCCAGTGAATACAGTTGCAGCGGGTGCTTGCCCACCGGCAGCACCTTGTCGTGCGTGGCGCCGGCGGTGGGGCGGTTGATGCTGGCAAAAGTGCCGCCGTTGGCCTGTTTCCAGGCCCACACCGGCGGCGGCGTGTAGGGGGTGGTGTCGTTCATGGGCTGACTCTACGGGATGCAGTGTCCGGGCTCGGCCACCCCATGCAAAAGGCCCGCGTGTTGCCACGCGGGCCAGGATCACGGGGGTGGGATCAGATGATCCAGAACATCGCCACCAGCAGGAACACGGCGAAGTAGATGACGCCGAAGATCGCGCCCAGGCGCCAGAAGTCCTTGCTCGGGATGTAGCCGCTGCCGTAGTAGACCGGGCTCGGGCCGGTGGCATACGGCGTCAGGATGCCCATGATGCCCAGCGTCAGTGACAGCAGCAGCGCAAAAGTGCGGATGTCGATGCCCGGCATGCCCATGCCCACGGCCAGCATCACCGGCAGCATGGCCGTCACGTGTGCGGTGACGCTGGCAAACAGGTAGTGGGTGAAGAAGAACACGGTCACCAGCGCAATCATGGCCACGGTGGGCGAGTAGCCGGTCATCTGCGCGCCAATGGTGTCGGCAAACCACTTCACGAAGCCGACCTTGTTCAGCCCGTCGGCCAGTGCCACCAGCGTGGCAAACCAGACCAGGGTGTTCCAGGCCGCCTTGTTGGCCAGCACGTCGTCCCAGCTCACCACCTTGCCGATGACCATGAGGCCGATGACGACGATGGCCACGGTGGTGGCGTTGATGAAGCTGCCACCCCAGATCCACAGTGCCAGTGCCATCAGCACCAAGGCGGCCAGGCCCATTTCACGGCCGCTCAGGCCACCCATCTTGGCAAGTTCGGCACGGGCCCAATTCGGGACTTCGTCGCCGCCCTTGATCTCGGGCTTGTAGAGCACATAGGTCAGCACCGGAATGGCCAGCAGCAAGATGATGCCGATGGGCGCGAAGGCGCTGAACCAGTCCATCCAGCTGATGTTGACCTTGGCGGTCTTGTTGATCAGTTCCACCGCCAGCAGGTTGGGCGCCAGGCCGGTGAGGAACATCGAGCTCGTGACGCAGGTGGCCGATATCGCCACCCACATCAGGTAGCCACCGATCTTGCGTGACGACGGGTCGTTGGGCTTGCTGTCATACAAACCCGGCAGGTTGCGGATGACTGGGAAGACGGTGCCGCCGCTGCGCGCCGTGTTGGACGGGGTGAACGGCGCCAGCACGGTGTCGGCGATGGTCACCGCGTAGCCCAGCATCAGCGTGCTCTTGCCCATGGACTTGACCAGGAACAGTGCGATGCGCTTGCCCAGGCCGGTTTTTTCGTAGCCCAGGGCAAACATGAAGGCGGCAAAGATCAGCCACACCGTGGTGTTGGCAAAGCCCGAAAGCGCCCAGTTCAGCGAGGCCGTGGCGGGCTTGAAGCCGGCCTTGGCCAGTTCGGCCGGGCCGTACAGCACCCAGGGTGACAGCACCGACACCAGCGACACGGCGATCAGGCCGACAGCCGCACCGGGCAGCGGCTCCAGCATCAGGCCGACGATGACGCCGGCGAAGATGGCAAAAAAGTACCAGGCGTGTGGTGCCAGGCCGGCCGGTGGCGATATCAGCGCCAGGCCCAGGGCCACGGCGATGGGTGCGAGGTACTTCCACAAGGCTGTGCCGGCAGGTGCCGGTTGTGCCACAGGCGCAGTGCTTGCGCTGGGGCTGCCTTGGACGATGGTCGACATGGTGTTTGCTCCTTCGGGGGAATCGGGCGCGGCGGCGTTGTTGCGCGTCGTGTCACCGCCCTCTGATTGCACCGTTCATGCCACGCCGGCATGTTGCAGAGCTGTAGAAAAATCCCTTTGCCGACAAGGCCTTGGCGGCGTTGGCCGGGCGGCGGCCCGGGCCTGCGAACGGCTTTTCGGGTTGCCGCCTGCCGCCGCGTCTGGATTTCCGGACGGTGCCGGGCGCCGGGCACCGGGCTCAGCGGAAGTCGGCGCCTTGCAGTTGCAGCCGCTTCATCTTGTCGTAAAGCGTCTGCTTGGGCAGGCCCATGGCCTTGGCGCTGGCCGCCACGTCGCCCGCACAGCGCCGCAGCGTGTCGGCGATGAGCGCACGCTCGAACTGGTCGAGCTGTTCGTGCAGCGCCTTGGGGGCGTCCAGCGCGCCGCCAGTCGGCGTCAGCCGGGTGCCGTGCAGCCCCAGCACCCAGCGGTTGGCGACGTTGCTGAGCTCGCGCAGGTTGCCCGGCCAGTCGTGGGCAAGCAACTGGGCCTGCTCGCTTGCACTCAGCACGGGCACATCGCGCCCGTAGCGGCTGGCAGCGAGCAGCGCAAAGTGCTCAAACAGCATGCCTATGTCCTGGCGCCGTTCGCGCAGCGGCGGCAGTTCGATGACGGCCACACCGATGCGGTAGTAAAGGTCGGCGCGAAACAGGCCTTGGTCGCTCAGCGCCTTGAGGTCGCTCTTGCTCGCCGCCACCACGCGGCAATCCACCGGCACGGCGCGGTTGCTGCCCAGGCGTTCTACCGTGCGCTCCTGCAGCACACGCAGCAGCTTCACCTGCACCGCCATGGCCATGCTCTCGACTTCGTCGAAGAACAGCGTGCCGCCGTGCGCCGTCTCGATCTTGCCGGCGTGTGCCTTCTGCGCGCCGGTGAAGGCGCCAGCCTCGTGGCCGAAGAGTTCGTTTTCCACCAGCGTGTCTGGCAAGCCGCCGCAATTGATGGCCACGAAGTGACCCGTATGGCGCGGGCTGAAGTCGTGCAGGCATCGCGCCACCAGTTCCTTGCCGGTGCCGGTTTCGCCGTAGATCAGCACGTCGGCCGAGGTGGCCGCCAGCGCCATCACGGTGCTGCGCACCTGCTGCATGGCGGCGGACTGGCCCAGCATCAGTGCCTCTATGCCGCGCTGCGAGGCCAGTTGTTTGTCCAGCGCGCGCACGCGCAGCACGAGCCGGCGCTTTTCAGCCGCGCGCTGCACCACGGCCACGATGCGCTCGGACGAGGCCGGTTTCTCGATGAAGTCATAGGCACCCTGGCGGATGGACTGCACCGCCATGGCAATGTCGCCGTGGCCCGTGACCAGAATCATCGGCAATTCGGGGTCGATGGCGTGCACCTCGGGCAGCCACTCGGTGGCATGTTTGCCGGGCAGCATCACGTCGCACAGCAGCACGATCGCGGCATTGGGCTTGACGACCCGTCGCGCGCCTTCGACGCTGTCGAAACACTGCACCGTGAAGCCCGCCAGTTCCAGAGCCTGCGCGGTGCCGTGGCGCACGTCTTCGTCGTCTTCCACCAGCACCACGGTGATGTCGGGGGCGGTTTTTGCAGCGGCGCCTGTCATGTGCTGGCGGGCAGAGCACCGCTTCGTGAGGCCGGCGCGTTGGCCGCAGGCAGCGTCATCACAAACGTGGCGCCGCCTTCGTCATTTTGGGCCGCACTGAGTTCGCCACCAAATTCACGCACGATGCGGCGCGAGATCATCAGCCCCAGCCCCAGCCCGGCGCCCGGCGGCTTGCTGGTGGCAAAGGGCTCAAAAAGGTGCGGCAGCATCTGCGGCAGTATGCCGGCACCGCTGTCGCTGACGGCCAGGTGGATCTGCGTGCCCTGTGCGCGGGCCTGCACACGCAGGCGGCGCTGCGGCATACCCGCCATGGCGTCCACGGCGTTGACCATGAGATTGACCAGCACCTGCTCGATGAGCCCGGGGTCGGCCAGTGCGCACAGGGTGTCCGGGGCAATGTCCACCTCCATCTGCACGCCCTGGCGCCGCAGCCTCTCGGCCAGCAGAGCCTGCACGTTGGCCACGGCCGCCGCCAGTGGCGTGGCCACGGGCTGGTCGCCGGGCTTGTGGGCAAAGGTCTTGAGCCGGCGTGTCAGCTCGCCAAGGCGGCCTACCAAATGCGAGATGCGTTGCAGATTGCCGCGTGTTTCGTCCAGGCGCTGTTTGTCCATCAACACCACGGCATTGTCAGAAAGCGTGCGCAGCGCCGCCAACGGCTGGTTCAGTTCATGCGCCAGGCCGGCTGAAATCTGCCCCAGCACCGCCATCTTGGCCGTGTGCACCAACTCGTGCTGGGTGTTGCGCAAGCTCTGCTCCACGGCTTTGCGGTGCTCCACCTCAGTGGCCAGTGCGGTGTTGGCGCCGCTGAGCTGTTGGGTGCGCTCGGCCACGCGGGACTCCAGCGTGTCGTGCGCGGCCTGCAGCGCAGCTTGCGCTGCGAGCTTGTTCAGGGTGGCGTGCCGGCTTTGCAGGGCGGCCATGGCCAGCAGGCCGGCCACGGCGCTGGCCAGACCCGCCATCCAGGCCTGGTTGCGGGCCTTGGCCTGGGCGGGCAGCACCGGGTCCAGCGCCTGCATCTGCCAGCGCTGCTGGGGCAGGGCATGCGTGGTGACCAGGTGTTCTGCATCGCCCACAAGTACATGCTGCCCCGTGCGTGCCGCGCCGTCAGCCGTGGCCCAGGGCAGCAGTGGCGGGTCGGCAGCGTAGGGCTTTTGTGCCAGCACCTCGGCGTGGGCCTGTGCCGACAAGGGCTGCCATGCATGGAACTTCCATTCCGGCCTGGACGTCAGGATGACCACACCACGCTCGTCGGTCACCAGCATGGCGCCAGGCAGTTTGGACCAGACGCGCTCGGCGGCTTCAAGGCTGATCTTGACCGTGGCCACGCCCAGCACCTGCCCGTCATGGCGCAACGCGTAGGACAGAAAGTAGCCGGGTACGCGGCTGGTGGCGCCCACGCCAAAGAAGCGGCCCCGGCCCGTGGCCATGGCACCTTGCATGTAGGGCCTGTAGCTGTAGTTGTGGCCCACGGTGGTGATGGGCTGGTCCCAGTCGGCGGCGGCTTGTGCGTTGCCCTTGGGGTCCAGCACAAAGAGCATGTCGGCACCGGCAATGGCGTTGATGCGCACCAGCGTGCGGTTGGCGTGGTCACGCAGCACCGGGTCACCGGGCTGGGCCAGCAGGGCCATCACGGCGGGTGTGGTTTCCAGCAGTGCGGGCAGATAGTTGAAGCGGTCCAGCGCGCTGGCCAGCGCCAGGGCTGCGGTGTCGAGCCGGCGCACGGCCGAATCCTGCAGGTCTTGCACGGCAGCCTGGAGCGACACCACGTAAGTCAGCCACGCCACCACCGTGGCTGCGGCCAGCAAGGCCAGCGCCGCAGCCAGCGGCGCCCGCACGGCCTGCCAGCGGCCCGGCGCCGGGGCCAGGGGGTGCAACGTGTGCGAGCGCTTGGGCATGGCGGCAGTCTGCCACGCCGCAGGCCGGCGCCCGCACCGCGAAGTGCGGGCAGCGCGCTTAGCGGGCAGGCGCTGAAGCCGCAGGCACGATCACCACGGTGGTGTTGCCGGTGCCGGTGCGGCCCCGTTCACCGGTGGCCCCGGTGTAGCCCGGCGCGCCCGTGTCGCCGGTGTTGCCCGTGGCCCCCGTGGCGCCGGTGTTGCCGGTGTTGCCGGTGTAGCCCGTGGCGCCGGTATTGCCGGTATTGCCCGTGCTGCCCGTGCTGCCCGTGCTGCCCGTGCTGCCCGTGTTCCCCGTGGCGCCGGTGTCGCCTGTGGGCCCGGCGGG
>CAZUKT010000087.1:0-11759 GCA_964620975.1 uncultured Rubrivivax sp.
GCGGCCGCCGCCTTGAGCGTGGGTTCCATGTAGCCGAAGGTGGTGCCAAAGATCAGCTTGTTGCCCTGGCCCACCAGATCGCGGAAGACCCGTTCGGCGTCGGCGCTTTCGGGCACCTTTTCCACAAAGCTCGTGACCACCTTGTCGCCGAATTCCTTTTCTACCGCTTTGCGTGCGTTGTCGTGTGCAAAGGTCCAGCCGCCGTCGCCCACCGGGCCCACATAGGCAAAGGCAATCTTCAGCGGTTCGGCCTTGGCCGGTGCGGCCGATGCGGCGGGGGCCGCAGAAGCAGCCGCCTGTGCGGCAGGCGCTTCTTCTTTTTTGCCGCAGCCCACCAGGGCGGCCGCAGTGGCCAGGGTGGCCCAGCTGGCCAGCTTGAGCAGGTGGCGCTTGGAGGTGTCGGTCATGGGTACTTTCTCCTGGGGTGGTTAGTCAAGACAGCTAGAAATTATGGCGCTGCGCCCGGTGCGCATTCAGCCACCGGGGAAGAACTGTTTGCCCAAAGACGCTGGCATGTTGGCCTTGATCCACACCGCGTTGCGGCTGATGAGCACCAGCACCACGATGGTGGCCAGGTAGGGCAGCATGCTCAAGAACTGGCTGGGGATCTCCACGCCTTCACCCTGCAAGTGAAACTGCAGCATGGTGACGCCGCCAAACAGGTAGGCACCCAGCAAGATGCGCGCCGGGCGCCAGGTGGCAAAGGTGGTCAGCGCCAGCGCGATCCAGCCCTTGCCGGCCACCATGCCTTCCACCCAGAGCGGCGTGTAGATCACCGACACATAAGCGCCTGCCACGCCACACAGCGCCCCGCCGGCCACCACCGCCGCCATGCGGATGCGGCGCACCGGGTAGCCCAGCGCGTGGGCCGATTCGGGCGATTCACCCACCGCACGCAGCACCAGCCCGGCGCGGCTGCGGTACAAAAACCAGGCCAGGGCCACAGCCAAGGCCATGGCGGCGTAGACCATGGGGTGTTGGCGGAAGAGGGCAGGGCCGATGAAGGGGATGTCGCCCAGCAAAGGAATCTGGAACTGCGCCCGCTCACCCAGCTTGCCCTGCACGTAGCCAATGCCCACAAAGGCCGAGAAGCCGCCGCCAAAGAGGCTGAGAGCCAGCCCGGTGGCCACCTGGTTGGTGTTGAGCCAGATGACCAGGGCGCCAAACATGGCGGCCATGACCGCGCCAGCCGCAGCGCCCGCACCCAGGGCGAGCGCGTCATTGCCGGTGTGCACGGCGGTGGCAAAGCCGGCAATGGCGGCCACCAGCATGGTGCCTTCGGCTCCCAGGTTGATGACGCCGGCCCGTTCATTGATGAGCAGGCCCAGGCCGGCCAGGGCGAGCACGGTGCCGGCATTGAGCGTGGCGGCGACGAGCAGGGCGATGCTGTCCATGGGGGTCAGCGGCCTTGCTCCCTCTCCCACGTGTGGGAGAGGGTGGGAGTGAGGGCGCTGGGCGCTCGGCTTTTCTCGGGTCGTGCGTGCTTGCCGTTCTTGGTTGCAAGCGTGCTTGTGGTGTCGTGCGCTGCGCGAGTCGGCAGCTGACCCGCGCAGCGCACGCCATTGCCAGCAAGCCCTGCATCTGCATGCCCGCCAACATCGCCCATCAGGGCAGACCCGCGCACTCGCCCCACCTCAAGCCCCCTTCACAGCAGGCGCCGAAGACGCGACCCGCCCCCACCGCACGCGGTAATGAATCAACGTGTCACAAGCCAACAAAGTGAACAGCAGCAGCCCCTGAAAGACACCCGTCAAAGACTTGGGCAGCCCCAGCCGCGACTGCGCCAGTTCGCCCCCGATGTAGAACATGCTCATCAACACACCCGAGAAGATGATGCCCACCGGATGCAGCCGCCCCACATAGGCCACGATGATGGCCGCAAAGCCGTAGCCGGCCGGCACATAGGGCGTGAGTTGCCCCAGCGGCCCGGCGGCTTCCAGAGCGCCCGCCAGCCCGGCCATGCCCCCCGACACCAGCAGCGCCACCCACAGCGCACTGCGCGATGAAAACCCGGCATAACGCGCTGCGGCCGGCGCCAGCCCGCCCACCTGCAGCGCAAAACCCTTGTAGGTGCGGAACATGAAGGCCCAGAACCCGCCCACCGCCACCAGAGCAATCAGCACGCCAATGTGCGCCCTCAGGCCGTCCACCAGGCGCGGGATCTTGGTTTCTGGCAGGAAGGTGATGGTCTGCGGAAAGTTGTAGCCCTTGGGGTCTTTCCAGGGGCCGTAGACCAGGTAGCCCAGCACCATTTCGGCCACGTAGACCAGCATCAGGCTGACCAGGATCTCGTTGGCGTTGAAGCGGTCGCGCAGCAACGCCACCAGGGCCGCCCACAACATGCCGCCCAGCACCCCGGCCAGCAAGATGGGCACCACGATGCCTCTGCCAAGTGGCGCCAGCCAGGCCGCGTCGGGCCCTGCCTGCATGGCCACCCAACCGGCACACAAGGCGCCTGCAATGAACTGCCCTTCGGCACCGATGTTCCACACGTTGGCGCGGTAACACACGGCCAGGCCGAGCGCGATAAGGATCAGTGGCGTGGCCTTGACGCTCAGTTCAGACAAGGCGTACAGGCTCTTCACAGGTTCCACAAAAAACACCTGCAGACCCTTGCCCGGGTCTTTGCCCAGCAGCACAAAAAGCCCCACACCCACCAGCACGGTGATGGCCAGCGCCATGAGCGGCGACGCCAGAGACATCAGCTTGCTGGGCTGCGGCCGCACCTCCAGCCGCATCATGGCGTTGCCTCTGCGGCTGCGTCTGCCTCTGCAGTGCGCGGGGAGGCTTGCAGTGCGGAGGGCGCCGCCCACAGGCCCGACATCCATTCACCAATCGTCTCAATGCGGGCTTGCGCCACCGGCACGCTGGGCGACACACGGCCCTTGGCAATGACCAGCAGCCGGTCGCTGATCTCAAACAGTTCTTCCAGTTCTTCGCTCACCACCAGCACGGCGCAGCCTTGGTCGCGCAGCTTGAGCAATTCGCCGCGGATCTGCGCCGCCGCGCCCACGTCCACGCCCCAGGTGGGCTGGCTCACGATCAGCAGCCTGGGGCCGGCGCTGATTTCGCGGCCGACGATGAACTTCTGCAAATTGCCACCCGACAGGCTCTTGGCGCTGGCCCCTGCGCCGCCGCCGCGCACGTTGAAGCGGGCGATGATGTCCTGCGCCAGGCGGGCAACCCGGCCGCTGGCCACCCAGCCCGCGCGCGACACCGCTTCGGTGCGTGTGAGCAGCGTGTTCTGTGCCAGGCTCAGCGTGGGCACGGCGCCCCGGCCCAGGCGCTCTTCGGGCACAAAGTGCAGGCCTTGTTTGCGGCGGCGGCGTGGTGAGTGGTTGCCTATGGCCTGGCCAAACAGCGTGATGGCCGCTGGCGCGGCGCGTGTGTCTTCGCCCGACAGCGCCGCCATCAGCTCTTGTTGGCCGTTGCCAGAGACCCCGGCCACGCCCACGATTTCACCGGCGCGCACCTCAAAACCGATCTCCTGCAAGTCCATGCCAAAGGCGTCCACCCGGGGCAGGCTCAGCGCCTGCACCTGCAGCACGGCCTGCCCTGCGCTGCCGGCCCGGTGCTGAAGCTGCGGCGGCTCGGCGCCAATCATCAGCCGCGACAGGCTGGCGTTGCTCTCTTGCGAGGGGTCCACTTCGCCCGTGACCTTGCCACCGCGCAGCACCGTGCAGTGGTGGCACAGCGCCCGTATTTCGTCGAGCTTGTGGCTGATGTACAGGATGCTGCAGCCACCTGCCGCCAGTTGCCGCAAGGTGACAAAGAGCTTGTCCACGGCCTGCGGCGTGAGCACCGAGGTGGGTTCGTCCAGGATCAGCAACTGCGGCTGGGTCATCAGTGCCCGCACGATCTCTACCCGCTGGCGTTCGCCCACGCTCAGCGTGTGCACCGGGCGCAGCGCGTCCACGTCCAGGCCGTAGGTGTGCGCCACCTCGCCAATGCGCTGCGTGACTTGCGGCAGGCTGATGGACTTGTCCAGCCCCAGCCACACGTTTTCAGCCGCCGTGAGCGTGTCAAAGAGGCTGAAGTGCTGGTACACCATGCTGATGCCCAGCTTGCGTGCATGCGCCGGGCTGGCCACCTTCACGGGCTGGCCGTTCCAGTGGATCTGGCCGGCGTCGGCCTGCACGGCGCCGTAGATGATTTTCATCAGCGTGCTCTTGCCGGCGCCGTTTTCACCCAGCACGGCATGTATTTCACCGGCCTTGACGCACAGGTTCACGCCGTCGTTGGCGCGCACGGCGGGGTATTGCTTGCTGATGCCGGTGAGTTGGAGTCTGAGCATGGGCTTACCTCGGGTGCACGGGGTTCTTGACCACCGGGCCGCCGCGCCAGGCTGCCCGGTCATGAAGCTCGTGCCCGAGGCCGGTCAGAAGTGGTACTGGGCGCGCAGCATGGCCGTCTTGGCAAAGGCGCCGTCGCCGGCAGGGCCGCTGCTGTTGTTGCCGAACTTGTTTTTCCAATACTGAAACTCTACGCCCACCTTGAAGGTCTTCTTGCCGCCGGTCAGTGCGCTCAGGTCGACCATCACCTGCATGTCGATGTTGGTCTCGGCCGCCGTGCTGGCCCCAAACTCGTTTTTGCCCTTGCTGGCGATGAAGTTGGCAAAGCCCTCGAACGACAAGCCCGTGTCCTTGCCCAGCGGAATGCCCCAGGCCGCCGTGAGCATGGGGTGGATCTTGTAGCTGTAGCGAGGCGTGCTGGTCTTGCTGAAAGTGTTGTAGGGCGCGTTGCTCTCCCAGAGCACGAGCAGGCTCACGTTCAGGAATCCCGGCACGTCGAGCATCAGGGTCGGGCCGGCCACGGCCATGCGCTTCTTGGAGTTGTAGCCGGCATCGGTCTTGGCGTTGACGTCGACGCCTGCCGTCACGCCCAGCCCACGCACGGGGCCAAAGGCCATTGGCACGCCACTGACCTTGGCCAGGTCCAGCGTGTGGCGGTAGACGATGTAGACCTCCTGCGCGCCGTTGCTGCTGCCGGCGCCGGCAGGGTCCTTGCTGTCGGAAACCAGGAAGTCGGCGTTGAAGAAGTTGCCGCCGTACTTGTAGCCGCTGACATGGTTGAGGCTGTAGATGTCTTTCTTGATGTCCTGCGTGTTGAAGGGCTCTGCAAATTTGCTGCCGGTGCGAAAGCCGATGGACGTGTCGCTCCAGTCGGCGGCATGGACGGCGGTGGCGGCGGCGAGCAGGGTCGTGGCCAGGGCGGTGCGGGTCAGCAGGGTCATGGGCTTCCTCGTGGGTGTGGTGGTGGGCCGGCACCCCTTGGGGCGCCGCACCACGACCCGCAATATCCATACCAACTGAGGTGCGGCGTGTCATGTGGCGCTGCCTTCAACCGTGCGGCCCGCTCGCGCTTGCCCGGCCACCCAGGTGCCCACCACGTTGCGTTCGTCGCCCAGCATGAGCCACGCAAAGACGCGCGCATGCAGGTCCTGCGCCGCCACGCCCGGCACCGCGCCGCGGGCAATCGCATCGCGGTGCTCGGCCACGGGGCCGTGGGCCCAGTCCCACACCACCACGTCGGCCAGCGCGCCGTTGCCGAGGTGCCCCATCTCTTGGCCCAGCCCGAGTGACTCGGCCGCGCCCCTTGTGGCGGCATGCAGCATCGTCCACGCCGACAGCCGCGTGCCGCGCAGTGCCTGCACCTTGTAGGCCTCGGCCAGCGTGCGGTGCATGCTCAGGCTGGTGCCGCCGCCCACGTCAGAGGCCAGGCTCACGTGGTGGCCGGCGTCGACGGCGGCCTGCCAGTCAAACAGGCCGCTGCCCAGGAACAGGTTGCTGCTGGGGCAGAAGGCGATCTGTGCACCGCTGTCGCGCAGGCGTGCTCGGTCTTGGGCGTCGAGCCAGATGCCATGCGCCAGCACAGCGCGTTCGTGCAGCAGGCCGTGCTCGGCGTACACGTCCAGGTAGCTGCGCGCCTGCGGAAAGAGCCGCGCCACCCAGGCCACTTCGCCTTCGTTTTCAGCCACGTGGGTCTGCATGTACAGGCCGCTGTGGCGGCGGCCCAGCGCGCCGGCCATGGCCAGTTGGCCCGGCGTGCTGGTGATGGCAAAACGCACCGTCACCGCGTAGCTGTTGCGGCCCTGGCCGTGCCAGCGCTGGATGAGTGCTTCACAGTCTCGCTCGGCGCCGGCCACGTCGTCACACAGCGCGGCCGGGGCGTTGCGGTCCATCAGCACCTTGCCCGCTACCAGGCGCATGCCGCGTTGGTGCGCGGCGGCAAACAGCGCATCGGCAGCACCCGCATGCACGGTGGGGAAGACCACCGCCGCCGTGGTGCCGTGCGCCAGCAGGGCGTCCAGAAAATAGGCCGCGCCGGCCTGCGCCACGGCCGGGTCGGCCCAGCGCTGTTCGGCTGGAAAGGTGTAGGTCTCCAGCCAGTCGAGCAAGCCGGTGCCGTGGCTGGCCATCACGTCCAGCTGCGGGGCGTGCACGTGGGTGTCGATGAAGCCGGGCGTCAGCAGCTTGCCGCGGTGGTCAATCAACTGCCATTCGGGGCCTGGGGTCTGCACCTGCGCGCCCAGGATGCGGCCCTGGTCGTTGATCAGCAGCCAGTGGTCGGGCCGGTAGCGCACACCCGCCAAACCCGTGCTGCCCCAGGCCGGCTCGGCGCTGAAGTCCAGCAAGTCGGCGCGTATGGCTTTCATGCGGCCTGGCGCACGGGCGCGGCCTGGCTGTGCAGGGCCGCGGCCACGCCGCGCACCTGCTCACGCAGCCAGCGCATGGGCGGCGCGGTGTGGGTCCGTTCATGCCACAGCTGGTAGTAATGCAGCGGCGGAAACGGCGCCGGGCAACGCACGATCTTGACCGGCAGCGTGCCGGCATACCGGCTGCAGAACAGCCGCCCGGTGGTCAGCACCAACAAGGTGTCGGCCACCATCAGCGGGATCAGGCTGAAGTGCGCGGCGCGCACCGCAATGTGGCGCTGCACACCCAGCGCCGCCAGGTGTTCGTCTATGACACCCGGCGCACCGGGGTGCAGCGGCGTGGGCGCGATGTGTTCGCAGCCCAGGTACTTTTGCAGCGTCCAGCTGCGGCTGTCGGTGCGCCGCACGGCGGGGTGGCCGTTGGCCACCAGGCACACCACTTCGTCGCTCACCAGTCTGGCGAGGTGCAGCTCTTCGGGCGGGCGCAGCCAGTTGCCAATGACCAGGTCCACCTCGCCCGCAGCCAGGCTGCGGCGGTAGTCGTAGCTTTGGCTCAGCGGCAGCAGTTCGAGCCGCACGCCGGGCGCAGCGCGTTTGATTTGTGCCACCAGGTGCGGCAGGAAGAGCGGGTCAAGGTAGTCGCTGGCGGCCACGCGAAAAAGACCCTGGCTGTGGGTGGCGTCAAAGGCCGCCACCCGTGCGGCGCGGCTGTGCGGGCTGAACAATTGGTCGGCCTCTTGCAGCAAACGCCCGGCCGGGCCCAGCAATTGCAAGGCGGTTTCGGTGGGCTGCATGTGCTGGCCGGCGCGCACCAGCAAGGGGTCGCCTGTCAGTGCACGCAGCCGCTTGAGCTGTGCGCTGACAGCCGGCTGGGTGCTTGCCAGCTTGAGGGCGGCGCGCGAAACGCTGCGTTCAGTGACCACGGTGTGCAGGACGCGGATGAGGTGGATGTCGATGGTGTCGAAGGCAGGCCGTTTCACCATACGAATGTTCGCATAGATACTATGATCGTGGAAGTATGACACCGGTGCAGGCTGGGCGCTACCTTTGCGGGCCTGGCGCTCGCGGGTCGCCCGTGACCCCCGCCGCTGCCCCGCTTCCGCCTGCCCCAGCCCGTTGTCCGTTGCCCCTTGCCCCGGTGCCGCCCACCATGAACACCCGCCCCATCCGCTTCTTTCACCAAGGTGCTGTCGTGCAGGTGGACGCTGCGGCGCCCACGCGCACCGTGCTGCAGTGGCTGCGTGAAGACGCACGGTGCACCGGTACCAAAGAAGGCTGCGCCGAGGGCGACTGCGGCGCCTGCACCGTGGTGGTGGGTGAACTCGACGCCCAGGGGGGCGTGGTGCTCAAGCCCGTCAACGCCTGCATCCAGTTCCTGCCCACGCTGGACGGCAAGGCCTTGTTCACGGTCGAGGACCTGGCGCCGCCAGGCCAGCCTTTGCACCCGGTGCAGCAAAGCCTGGTGGCCTGCCACGGCTCGCAGTGCGGGTTTTGCACACCCGGCTTTGCCATGAGCCTGTGGGCCCACTACCAAAAGCACCAGGTGGCCGGCACCGTGCCCAGCCGGCAAGAGCTGGCCGATGACTTGAGCGGCAACCTGTGCCGCTGCACCGGCTACCGCCCGATCCTGGACGCCGGGCAGCGCATGTTTGACGCGCCACCCGTGCTGCTGCACGCCGCCCCCGTGGCCGCCGCCCTGCGTGTGCTGGCGGCCGACGCACCGCTGCACCGCACCGGCTTCCACGCCCCGCGCACGCTGGCCGACCTGGCGGCCCTGCGCCTGGCCTTGCCACAGGCCAGTTTGCTGGCCGGCGGCACCGACATGGGCCTGTGGGTGACCAAGCAGATGCGTGATCTGGGGGACGTGATTTCCATCGGCGCCGTGGCCGAGCTCAAGCGCATCGAGTACACCGCCACGCTCATCACCCTAGGCGCAGCCGCCTCCTTGCAAGACGCCTGGCTGGCCCTGGCCACCGATTGGCCACCGCTGCGTGACGTGGGCTTGCGGTTTGCCAGCCTGCCCATACGCCACGCCGGCACCCTGGGGGGCAACGTGGCCAACGGTTCGCCCATCGGCGACGCAGCGCCCGTGCTCATGGCGCTGGACGCGGTGCTGGTGCTGCGCCAGGGTGAACGTGTGCGCCGCCTGCCGCTGCAAGACTTCTACACCGGCTACCTGCAAAACCGGCTGGAGGCGGGCGAGTTCGTGCAGGCCATTGAGGTGCCGCGTGCGGCCGCGCTGGGCCGTGTGGTGCGGGCGTACAAGATCAGCAAACGTTTTGACTGCGACATCTCGGCGTTGTGCGCGGGTTTGTCCATGCAAGTGCAGGGCGGGTGCGTTGCCGATGTGCGCCTGGCCTTCGGTGGCATGGCGGCGACGGTGCAGCGTGCGGCCGGTGCCGAAGCGGCCCTGCGAGGGCAGCCCTGGGACGAGACCGCGCTGCAATCGGCGCAAGCCGCGTTGGCGCAAGACTTCACCCCGCTCAGCGACATGCGTGCCAGCCGTGGTTACCGCCTGCAGGTGGCGCAAAACCTGTTGCGACGCTTCTGGTTGGAGACCCGGCCCGTGGACCCCTTGCCCGAAGTGGCCACCTCGGTGTGGGCGCGCGAGGCGGCGGCATGAACACGGCCGGCCGCACTCCGCCCTTTGCGCAAGTGGGGCTGAGCCTGCCCCACGAATCGGCGCACCTGCATGTGGCGGGCGCCGCGCCCTACACCGACGACATCGCTGAAGTGGCCGGCACCTTGCACGCCGCGCTGGGCTTGTCGCCGTTGGCGCACGGCGTGATGGAGGCGCTGGATCTTGACACCATCCGCGCCCTGCCCGGCGTGGTGGCGGTGCTTTCGGCGCGAGACATCCCCGGCCCCAACCAGTGCGGCGCGCTGGTGCAAGACGAACCCATCCTGGCAGGCGAGGTGGGCGCCACGCTTCGTTACCTGGGCCAGCCGGTTTTTGCCGTGGTGGCCACCACGCGTGACGCCGCGCGCCGCGCTGCAGCGCAAGCCAAGGCCGTGATCCAGGCGCGGCCCCTGCCGCCTGTGTTGACACCGCAGGCCGCGCACGCCGCGTTGCAATACGTGGTGCCGCCCATGCATTTGCTGCGCGGCGATGCGGCTGCGGCCTTGGCGGCGGCGCCACATCGTCTGGCACTTGAACTCGACGTGGGCGGCCAGGAGCAGTTTTACCTGGAAGGGCACATTGCCTACGCCTTGCCGCAAGAAGACGGCGGCATGCAGGTCTACAGCAGCACCCAGCACCCCACCGAAATGCAGCACCTGGTGGCACACGCCCTGCGCCGCCCGGTGCACGCGGTGCAGGTGGTGTGCCGGCGCATGGGCGGAGGCTTTGGCGGCAAGGAATCGCAGTCTGCGGTGTTTGCCTGCGTGGCTGCCATTGCGGCGGCGCGGCTGCAGCGCCCTGTGAAGCTGCGTGTGGACCGTGACGACGACTTCCTCATCACCGGCCGGCGGCACTGTTTTCACTACACGCTGCAGGCGGGCTTTGACGCGTCAGGCCACATCCTGGCGGCCGAGGTGGACATGGTCTCGCGCGCCGGGCATTCGGCTGACTTGTCGGGCCCGGTGATGACCCGCGCGCTGTGCCACTTTGACAACGCCTACTGGCTGCCCCACGTGGCGCTGCACGGTTATTCGGGCAAGACGAATACCCAAAGCAACACGGCATTCCGGGGTTTTGGCGGGCCGCAGGGTGCCATTGCGGTGGAATACCTGATCGACTCGGTCGCACGCAAGCTGGGGCTGGACCCGCTGCAGGTGCGACGTGCCAATTTCTACGGCAGGGGTCGTGACAGCGCCATGCCAGAGACTGAAAACGGCGTGGTCACGCCAGAAACTGAAAACGGCGTTGTCACGCCGTATGGCCAAGTGGTGGACGACAACATCATCCACGAACTGGTCGATCAGCTCGCCGCCCGCAGTGGCTATCAAGCACGCCGCGCAGATATCGCCGCCTTCAACGCCGGCAGCCCGGTGCTGAAAAGAGGCCTGGCCTTGACGCCGCTGAAGTTTGGTATCTCCTTCAACGTGGTGCACCTCAACCAGGCCGGCGCGCTGGTGCATGTGTACACAGACGGCAGCGTGCTCGTCAACCACGGTGGCACCGAGATGGGGCAAGGCCTCAACACCAAGGTGGCGCAGGTGGTGGCGCATGAACTGGGCCTGCCGCTGGCGCGTGTGCGTTGCAGCGCCACCGACACCCACAAGGTGGCCAACACGTCGGCCACGGCGGCCAGCACGGGCAGTGACCTGAATGGCAAGGCGGCCCAAGACGCCGCACGCCAGATTCGTGAGCGGCTTGCGGCCTTTGCCGCCGCGCAGTGGGGCGGCGCCGACGCTGCACCCGAACAGGTGCAGTTTGCCGACGGCGAGGTTTTTGTGGGCGGCCAGGCCATTGCCTTTGCCGAGGTCGTGAACCTGGCCTACCTGGCCCGTGTGCAACTCTGGAGCGACGGTTTTTACGCCACGCCCGGCCTGAGCTGGAACAAGCAGACGCTGCAAGGCCACCCCTTCCACTACTTCGCCTACGGCGCTGCGGTCAGCGAGGTGGTGGTGGACACGTTGACGGGCGAATTCAAGCTGCTGCGCGCCGACATCCTGCACGACGCCGGCCGCTCGCTGAACCCGGCCATCGACATCGGCCAGATCGAAGGCGCCTTCATCCAGGGCATGGGCTGGCTGACGATGGAAGAGCTGGTGTGGCACCCCGACGACGGCAGCGCGCGTGCGGGCCTCTTGATGACGCACGCGCCCAGCACCTACAAGATTCCCACCGCCAACGATGCGCCGGCGGTGTTCCGCACGACGCTGTTCGACGCGCCCAACCGGGTTGATGCCATCCACCGCAGCAAGGCCGTGGGCGAGCCGCCGCTGCTGCTGCCCATCAGCGTGCTGCTGGCCATCCGCGACGCGGTGTCGGCCTTGGGCGGCCACGCCGTGTGCCCGCCGCTGGATGCCCCGGCCACGCCCGAGGCCGTGCTGCGCGCGGTGCACGCGGTGCGCGAAGGCCGCAGCGCCTGCGCCTGATGCCCGCCGGATGAACCCCTGCGACTGGGATCCGGTGCGCGACGCCGCCGAGGCCTGGGCG